>NZ_JAHLRI010000066.1:0-12362 GCF_018919685.1 Enterococcus sp. S183_ASV_20 | reverse complement strand
AACTTTGGCAACGAAGGTGACGTGTTACATTCCAACAAGCCAACCGTAACACCGCCTGCACCAACGCCAGAAGATCCAACGATTACAAAAGATATCGAAGGCCAAGAACATTTAGACTTAACTAATCGTGACCAAGAATTTAAATGGAACGTCAAAACAGCCTTTGGCAACGAAACAAGCACGTGGACCCAAGCTAGCATGGTGGATGACATTAATAAAGTGTTAGACATTGCAGACGTGAAAGTTACTGATGAAAATGGTAAAGATGTTACAGCCAACGGCATAGTAACGCAAGAAAATAACAAAGTAACCTTTACTATGAACAAAAAAGATGACAGCTACTCATACTTAGCTGGACATATCTATACCATGACCATTACAACCAAAATTAAAGCTGACGCAACGGATGAAGAATTAGCACCTTATATTGAACAAGGTGGCATTCCCAACCAAGCCGACTTAAACTTTGGCAACGAAGGTGACGTGTTGCATTCCAACAAGCCAACCGTAACACCGCCTGCACCAACGCCAGAAGATCCAAAAAAAACTGAACCTAAACAACCGCTAAAACCGAAGAAACCGTTGACGCCTACAAATCATCAAGCGCCAACGAACCCAGTCAATTTTGGAAAATCAGCAAGTAAAGGAATTCATTTACCAATGACTAATTCAACAGTAAATCCACTTTACATGATCGCAGGTTTAATTGTCCTTATAGTGGCTATTAGCTTTGGCGTAACAAAAAATAAAAAAAGAAAAAATTAGACAAACTAAAAAGGAAGAAAAAACATGAATAAAAAAATTTCGTTCAGTCTGTTAATTTTGTTACTTAGTTTGTTGGTAGGTTTTACATTTATTCCGCATAAAAAGGAATTAAGTTTCAATGAGTATCAAGAAAAAAAAACACTCTGGCGAAACATTTTATGTTGTTTTAAAAAAGAAAAACTGTTCAGATTGTCAGGATTTCGAGAAACTATTACAAGCACCTAAACAGGTTTACTATGTAGAATTAACCAACAAAGAGACCATGAAGGAATGGTCAACATTTATCCGAGAAAATAAAGTTTTACATGTGCCATCTATGTTTAAAATAGATAACGGCCATCTCAAGAAAATTGATGGAGAAGGAGATGCGAATCAATTATTCGCAAACTATCAAAAAATAACGAAGTAAAAAGAATAAAAAGACAAGCCAAGTTTCCTAAATAAAGGAAACTTGGCTTGTCTTTTTTCTAGTAATAGTCGTTTATTAAATAACATGTGAAATATTTTACAAATACATTTTAGTTTGATAAAATAAACGCGAACATATGAATTTGTTTTCATTTGTTTTGGGAGGAGGAACGAATGATTGAATTGATTTTACTTTTGTCGGTGATTCTTTTAGGTTTATTGATTGGAAATAAAAGAGTTGATAAGTGGCTTTTTCTTAAGGCATTACTTTTGTTTTCTGTTATGCTAAGTGTGAGCATCTTAATTTCGGTAGCTATGTATTTATTATTAACAATAGGCGTTGCAAACGTAATAGGGCAGCGGTTAGAGTCGTTATTTCTTTTAGGGATAGTCGTTATCATCAGTACGAGTCTTTTGTTATATTTTTTATTGAATTTAACGACGAAAAAAATTGTTTTACCCATCGCTTTAATGAAAATAATTGAATATTATATTCAATGGGTATTGATTTATGTTACTATTTATCAAGTGATTTTTGATCAGTTTATTGTTTCTTCAGAAGTAAAAAATACGTTACAAGGGACTATTGATGAGCCAGTCGCAATCATTATTGTTATTTTGCCATCATTTATTTCAATTTGGATTGCCGTTGTTTTATTTAGGATTCGTATGGAAGAACTTTAATCAGATACTTTTAGAATAGAGGAGTTTGTATGTCTGCTTGGCAAACATTTAAAAATGGAACAAGGCAATTTTTTAAAGACATCTTGCAGTACTTATGGTTATTTTTTACTTTAAATGTCTTATTATTATTGGTGGGTGGGGCTTTTAGTTGGGCTACTTCCAACGCACTAAAAACTCAAGGTATTCCTTATCTTTCGTTTAATAACCTGAATTTATTGTTAGAAAAGCCGCTTGCTCTGGTGTTATTAATTCTCTTGTTGTTACTTTTTTTAGGTGCAGTTTTTTATCAGTTTACCTTTTTATTATTAGGGATTTTTCAAATACGGCAAGACCATCGCTTTCATTTTAAAGGAGTTACCAAGGCATCTTTTAAGGTTCTTAAAAAGCAAGGTGCCCGTTCGTGGTTATTCTTTTTCGGTTATTTTGTTGTCATTGTCCCTTTTGGTAACCTTATTTTCCAAAGTAATCTATTGACGAAATTTGTGATTCCAGATTTTATTGTTGAATTTTTGTCCCAACGAATTCCTTACTTGGTTGGGTTACTGGCCTTTGGGTTATTAGTCTGGTATTTAGCTATTCGTTTCATTTACACGCTTCCATTAATGATTCTGGAGAGAAAAAAAGCGGGCGAGGCAGTTAAGGCTAGTTGGTCAATGACAAACAAACGATTATGGTTCATTATTTGTAATATTGCATTTGTGACGATCGCGGTATTTGTTTCAACGTATGTTATTTATGTGTTACTTTATCTTCTACAGTTGAAGTTAGATACCTTGAGCGATACCATTAGTTTGCTAGGTGGTATTTTAAATTTAACGGTTGTCCAATTTTTACAGTTTGTCTCTAATGCTTGGCTTTCAGTATTACTGATTAATTTCTTATATACACAATTAAATGTTCTAGCAGAAACGACGACAAAAGTTGCCTTTGACAAAGAAACGAAACGTAATAAATTAGTGACTATCGGAATGGGCCTAGGACTATTCACCATTTTTGGCGGCTATATAATTTTCAACGCTGTTTACTTAACAGGGCTATTAGAATCAAAACCTTTGATTATTTCGCATCGAGGGGTCACCAATAGTAATGGCGTACAAAATACTATTCCTGCTATGGAAAGAACCATTAAATTTAAACCAGATTATATTGAAATGGATGTTCAAGAAACCAAAGACCATCAATTTGTTGTGATGCATGATGCAAACCTTCAAGAACTCGCCGGCGTCGATGGCACGCCACAAGAATTTACGTTGGCTGAATTAACAAAAATGACCGTTAAAGAAAATGGCCAAGAAGCACCAATTGCCAGTTTTGATGATTATTTAGCGAAAGCAAACCAAGCCAAACAAAAATTACTAGTAGAAATTAAAACGTCTAAACAAGATAGTCAAGGTGCGCTATCTAACTTTATTGAAAAATATGAACGTCCTTTGATAAAGAATAACCATCAGGTTCAATCTCTCGACTACAATGTGATCAAAGCGTTTAAAAAAGCCAAATCAAAAGTAAAAGTTAGTTTTATTTTGCCCTATAATTTCACTTTTCCAGAAACACAAGCTGATTTGTATACAATGGAAGCTACCACGTTGAACGATACCTTCATTTTAAAAGCTGATCAACAGAAAAAAGCAGTTTATGCTTGGACAGTTAATGACTCAGAGGTATTAAGTAAAATGCTCTTTATGGATGTCGCTGGAGTGATTACCGATGATTTGGAGTTAGTCAATGAAGAAGTCAATGACTTTGAAAAAAATCCATCGTATGCGGATCGTATTTTGCATTATATTTTTATGCTGCCAAGTGTGGCTTCTCAATAAAAAATGAAGAAAAGGGTTAAACGAAATGAAAAAAGAATTTTCGCGAGTACTTCTTAAAAATCAGTATGATGAAATTCTTATCTTAAAAGATCGGCCAGACACATGGAATTTCCCTGGCGGAAAACAAGAACTTGGCGAATCAGCGCTGGAATGTGCGATTCGTGAAATGAAAGAAGAGTTAGCAGTGGAAATTACTGAACTTGAAGAAATTTTTACTGGACCACTCGTTTTTGATTCAATCGTTTGGCAAGGACATTTTTATTTTGCTAAACAAGTCCAAGGAAAAGTTACTCTGAACGAACCAAATAAAATTAAAGGCGTACAATTTATTAAGCGGTTTGAGGAAGTAAATTTTTCACCAGGATTAGCTCCGCTATTTGATTATTTAGCGCGTAGTGATTATTTAAAGTTAAACAAAACTAACTGGAAATAGAAAGAATAGGAGTGTCTTTTGCTAGGGCTTTGTCAAGCGCATCTTTGATTATTTTAGAAAGTCCAAGGAAAAGTCGTGGGCATTGTTTATTCCTAATAAATATGTTATAGTAATTAAGTAATCAATTTTGATAAGTAATTTGAGTTATATATTTAAAAACTATACTTCTCCTTTTGCCACTCAACATTTTTTGCAATAACTTGCATATTTTTATGCACTAGGAGGAAATATATATGAACAACGGTACAGTAAAATGGTTTAACGCAGACAAAGGTTTTGGATTTATTACAGGTGAAGATGGCAATGATGTATTTGCACATTTTTCAGCTATTCAATCAGATGGATTTAAAACTTTAGACGAAGGCCAAGCAGTAACTTTTGATACTGAAGAAGGTCCACGCGGCTTACAAGCAACGAACATCGTAAAAGCTTAATAATGAATGAAAACGGACCACGTGTTGGTCCGTTTTTTTGATAGCTGTTGTCTGATCTCGCCATTAATTACATAGCAAAACAAAGCAGAGGCCATTTAAAGGAGGAGAATCTGAAGACGACCTTAACTGAGCTGTTACTTGTAAGTGGATTATTTTGGCTAGTAATCATAATTGGTGTGATTGCTGGTAGCATATTTCTAATTAAGTATTTTAGAGGTCGGAGCTGAACGGTTCTGTTCCCGCCAATTATCAGGTTCTTTATTTAATTAGGGTATTAAGTTTTAGGTAAAATAATTAACAAATTAAAAGCAATTTACTATATAATCAGAAAGGGATCTTTAAGAGAGAAGCAGGTGTTTGCTTGTCGTAATACTTTGTTTAGCAGATAGAAAAAGGAAACGTTATGCGTTACAATAGGAACGGAGGAATTTTAACCTTATTGGATTTGTAGCTGAAGCAGAACAAATGTTGTCGCGTTAAGTGCGATTGAGCTTGCCACAAGCAACATTTGAAAAAAATACGGATAGAAAAATCATTCCTAAACAAGAAAAAAACACTCTTTAGATGAATAAAGAGTGTCCAGAAACGTTGATAAATCAACATATTTAAATAACGCGCCCTGAGGGAATCGAACCCCCGTCTCAAGAACCGGAATCTTACGTGATATCCACTACACTAAGGGCGCGGCACGAATACTAGTTTAGCTGATATTGACAAAAATTACAAGAGGGAGGACGAAAATAATGAAATTTGAGCAACGAATGTCCCAACAACAAAAACAAGTCCAGAAGTTGGCCATGACTCAACAGCTTCAACAATCCATTCAAATTTTACAATTTAATACGGAAGAACTGGCTGCCTTTGTTGAAGCGAAAGCACTAGAGAATCCATTAATTGATTTACAAGTAGACACGCAGTACACCACAGATTTTCCGATAACTAGTCGTTCTTACACCAACCAAGACGAAGAAAATAATTATATGAATCAAATTCCAGACTATCATTTATCATTATTTGAGTCTTTAATTGATCAAATTCATTTGAATTACCGCGATACATACTTGCGAACATTGGTATTGTTTTTAGTAGAATATATAGACGTGAATGGTTATTTAAAGATTTCGTTAGAAGAAGCGGCAGAGAAAACCGAAGCAAGCGCCATTCAAATGCTAGATGCATTAACTTTGTTACAACAGCTAGATCCAGCAGGTGTGGGGGCACGCAATTTACAAGAATGTTTGATGCTACAAACAGAACGAGACGATACCGCGCCTAATTTAGCGTATATTTTATTGGAGGAAGAGTTTGATGCCTTAGTGAGTCGTAAATGGGGCCCGTTAGCTAAAAAATTTGGGATTGAATTAGCAGAAATTCAATTGATTTTTGATTATATACAAACGTTATCGCCAGCGCCAGGGAATATTTTTGATGCGACCGAGGAATTGTATATTCGACCAGATTTAACTGTCCGAATCAAGGAAGATCGAATAGTGGTGATTTCCAACAAAGCCGGTCGACCGACATTAAATTTTCAAGAAAATTATTTCAAACGAATGCAAGAGACTGACGACAAAGAAGTCCAAGAATATATTAAGGATAAGAAAAACGAATTTGAATGGTTAGAGCGCGCAGTGAATCAGCGGGGGGATACAATTTTACGTGTAGGGCAAGAAATTGTGCGCCGTCAAGAAGCCTTCTTTTTAGAAGCAGATCGGCCATTAAAACCAATGACTTTAAAAGAAATTGCGGATGCTTTGTCTATTCATGAATCGACAGTTAGTCGTGCGGTCAATGGAAAATATCTAGAAACCACGTTTGGCGTCTTTGAATTGCGCTCATTCTTCTCCACAAGTATTCTTTCATCAGAAGAAGATGGCGAGGATGTCTCAACAACAATGGTTAAAAAGCAACTACAAAAATTAATTGATCAAGAAGTAAAAAGTAAACCGTTATCTGATCAAAAATTAGTCGAGCGATTAAAAGATTCAGGCATGGAAATATCCCGGCGAACGGTAGCAAAATATCGTGAAGCCTTAGGGATTCCATCTTCATCTAAACGAAAACGATATGAGTAAACAACCAAAGCTTATGAGTGATTTTCATAAGCTTTGGTTGTTTTTTTGTGATTTAAAAAATGTTGGTTTTTTGAATTGTAAAAAAAGCCTAAAGGAGGCAAAGTTTGCTTGCCATTTCCTAGGAAAAAACGTATATTAAAGTTACTTGCTTCTTTAAATAAAGGAAAAGAATAATTTTATAGAAAAGTTGGAAAGCACAAATGAATCAGACAGCAAATAGCAAGAAAAAACGCTATATTACAGGTTTTGATGGCATTCGGACGATCGCTGTAATTGGCGTGATTTTGTATCACCTTTTTCCCCAAGTCATGCGAGGTGGCTACTTAGGTGTTCCGATTTTCTTTGTTGTTTCAGGTTATCTTATTAACGACTTGTTGCGGCAAGAATGGGCAGAAAATCAGACCATTGATTTAAAAGGATTTTATGTGCGAAGGATGAAACGGCTGTATCCAGCATTAATTGTGATGCTTTTAAGTGCAGTTAGTTATATTACACTCTTTCAGCAGGATTTATTAAACAATATTCGCAGCGTTGTCGCTAGTAGTGTTTTTTATTACAACAACTGGTGGCAAATTTTTAAAGGGTTTTCTTATTTTGATGGATTTGCGACACAATCGCCATTTGTACATATTTGGTCATTGGCAGTTGAAGCGCAAAATTATTTAATTTGGCCATTACTTTTTATTCTTCTGGAACGCTTTGTTCGTAAGCGCGGTCGAATTTTCAGTTTAGTTTTAATCGGCGCCTTAATTTCGGTGACACTGATGGCCGTTTTATATGTTCCTGGCGCAGATCCTACACGTGTCTATTATGGAACAGACACACGTGTTTTTTCTATTTTACTAGGTAGTGCATTGGCGTATGTTTGGCCAAGCACACGTTTGAAAGAAGAAATTCCAGAAGCCTCTAAAAAAATCTTAAATGGCGCTGGGTTAAGTGCCTTAGTTCTTTTAGTATTAGCCTTTTTAACATTATCAGATCATACAAATTTTGTTTATTATGGCGGCATGTTTTTAATCAGTTTGGCAGCCACTGTCTTAGTGGCCGTCACTGCACATCCAGGGGCAGATATGAATCGTTGGTTAACGAATCCAGTCTTTACGTGGATAGGTAAACGGAGTTATGGCATTTACTTGTATCAATTCCCAATCATGATTTTTTATGAGGCCAAAATTAAGACCTTATCGGACCATGTTTTTCTACATTCATTGGTTGAAATAGCATTAATTTTAGTCGTGAGCGAATTGTCTTATCGTTTTATCGAACATCCACTGACACGATTGTCTTATAAGGATGTCTGGACTCAATTCACTGAGTTCTTACGGAAACCGTGGGACCTTCGTGAAAAAGGGACAATGGCCTTTATGACAGTGATTAGCGTGATTGCAGTATTCGGTTTAATTGTGGCTCCAGCAAACGCTAAAAGTGCGCAACAAGAGCAACTAGAAAAAAATATTGCGAAAAATCAGCAAAAAATTGAAGAACGTAAAAAAGAAGTCCAAGAAAGTGGCACGAAAAATAGTAGCACGTCCACAGAAAGTAGTACAAAACCGAGTGAAAGCCAAGACGTTCTACCCACACAACTCACACCAGAGCAAGTAAAAAAAGCGCAGAATTTAGAAATCACAACTATTGGTGATTCTGTTATTCTAGATGGTGCTAGCGGGTTACAAGATATTTTTCCTAAAATGATTATCGATGGGGAAGTGGGCCGTCAATTGTATAGTAGCATTTCACTAATTGGTGAACTAGACAAAAAGAAAATGCTCAAAGATACTGTTTTAGTGAGTTTAGGTACGAATGGTCCTTTTACAGAGGCACAATTTGATGAATTTATGAAAGCGTTAGGTAATCGAAAAGTTTATTGGATTAATGTTCGCGTCCCAACTAGAAGATGGCAAAATCAAGTGAATAGTTTACTTAGTCAAATGGACAAAAAATACGATAACTTAACGGTCATTGACTGGTTTAATTATAGTAACGACCATGATGATTGGTTTTATGATGACCGAGTTCATCCAAATGTGGCAGGTGGCGAGCAATATACACACTTTATCGCGGAGAAAATTTTACAGTAGCAAGAAACTTCCAGCTCAGATGAAAGGGGCTGGAAGTTTTTTGTTATAGGAAAAGCAAATATAGGTAATTTAATGATTTTCTTGAAAACCTAAGCTTTTTTTTTAGATATCTGGTATACTGTTTTTGTTACAAGTTCCCGAAAGGATTTAGCAAGTAATTGTCGTTACTTACTAAAGATGCCTTGTAACCGAAACTATTTAGGGGGAATAACATTATGACAGAAAGACATTTATTTACATCAGAATCCGTTTCAGAAGGACATCCAGATAAGGTAGCTGACCAAGTCAGTGATGCAATTTTAGATGCGATTTTGGAGAAAGATCCGATGGCCCGCGTGGCATGTGAAACATCCGTAACAACTGGTTTAGTCCTAGTATTTGGAGAAATTTCTACAACAGCTTATGTAGATATCCAAAAAATTGTTCGTCAAACTGTGAAAGATATTGGTTATACACGAGCAAAATATGGATTTGATGGAGAGACTGTCGCAGTTCTTGTAGCAATCGATGAGCAATCACCTGATATCGCTCAAGGGGTTGACGCAGCCTTAGAAGTGCGTGATCAAGATGAAAAAGACGATATTGGCGCTGGTGACCAAGGCTTAATGTTTGGTTTTGCCGTTGACGAAACACCAGAATTAATGCCATTACCGATCGCGTTAAGTCATCGTTTGGTTCGCCGTTTAGCAGAATTGCGGAAGGAAAAAGTCTTACCTTACTTACGTCCTGATGCAAAATCTCAAGTAACAGTGGAATATGATGAGCAAGGTCAACCACAACGTGTGGATACGATTGTCATCAGTACACAACATGATGATGAAACAACCTTAGAACAAATCGAAAAAGATATTAAAGAACAAGTAATCAATGAGGTGATTCCTCATGAACTTTTAGATGATGAAACAAAATACTTTATCAACCCAACTGGTCGCTTTGTAATCGGTGGCCCTCAAGGAGATGCCGGCTTAACTGGTCGTAAAATTATCGTTGATACTTATGGCGGTTATGCTCGTCATGGCGGCGGTGCTTTTTCTGGAAAAGATGCAACCAAAGTTGACCGCTCTGCTAGTTATGCTGCGCGTTATATCGCGAAAAACATTGTTGCTGCTGGTTTGGCGAAAAAAGTAGAAGTCCAATTAGCTTATGCAATTGGTGTGGCGCAACCAGTGTCTATTTCTATTAATACGTTTGGTACGAGTGCTCTTCCAGAAAGTAAATTAATCGAAGCAGTTCGTAAAAACTTTGATTTACGTCCAGCAGGTATTATTGAAATGCTAGATTTACGTCGCCCAATTTATAAACAAACTGCGGCTTATGGTCATTTTGGTCGAACAGATATTGATTTACCTTGGGAACAAACAGATAAAGTTGAAGCGTTAAAAGCTAGTTTAGCTGAATAATTAAATAAAAAAAACAAGAAGTCAGCCAATACTTGGCTGACTTCTTGTTTTTTTTTTGTAATAATTTTTTTATGAAAAAGCATTTTTTTAAGACATTTTGTTCTTTTTTGTATAGAATAGCTATGGAGCAATTTAGAAAATTGACAATTGAATAGAAAAGGATGTGAACAAATGGCAAAAGAAACAAATGTTAAGTTAGTCACGGTGAGTGTTTTTGTGGCAACATTTATGACAGCCATTGAAGGGACCATTGTGTCTACTGCGATGCCAACGATTGTCGGCTCGTTACATGGCATGGAAATTATGAACTGGGTATTTTCAATTTATTTATTAACGAATGCGATGTTAACACCGATTTATGGGAAACTTGCGGATAAAATTGGTCGTAAACCTGTCTTCATGATTGGCATTATCATTTTTATTTTGGGCTCCTCGTTGTGTGGCTTTGCTCAAGATATGTTGACTTTAATTATTGCCCGCGCAATTCAAGGTGTGGGGGCAGGCGCAATTTTACCAGTTGCGTTAACCATTATTGCCGATATGTATTCATTGGACAAGCGAGCGAAAATTTTAGGTTTAAACAGTGCCGCCTGGGGAATTGCTAGTATTTTTGGTCCGTTAGCAGGTGGTTTTATTGTAGATACAGTCGGTTGGCATTGGATTTTCTTCATTAATGTTCCTATTGGACTTGTTTTATTGGGCTTGATTAGTATTTTCTTAGTTGAACCAAAGCGGGAACGGACCAAGATGCCAATGGATATTTTGGGCAGCGTTACTTTGATGGCCGTGCTGCTAACGTTATTGCTAGGTTTTCAAATGATTAGCGATAATGGTTTTACATTAGTAACATTTGGTTGTTTGAGTTTGAGTGTGCTCTTTTTTGTAGCGTTTGTGATGATAGAAAAACGCGCGCAAGACCCAGTGATTGATTTGCATTTATTTAATCAACCAACGTTTGTTTTAGTAAATCTTATTGCAGCGCTTATTAGCGGTTTCTTAATGGGGATTGATGTCTACATTCCGATGTGGATGCAAGGTGTCTTAGGAAAAAGTGCAGGAATTGGTGGCTTAGTTTTAGCGCCTATGTCGTTACTTTGGATGGCTGGATCATTTATAGCAAGTAGCTTTATGGAAAAATATGCTATGAAAAAAGTCTTAACGATTGGGTTATCGATTCTATTAGTCGGGGCCATCTTTTTAGTGGTAATGCCAATGGCCGTTCCGTTTTGGCTTTTCTTTGTAGTGTCTTCTGTCTTAGGAGTTGGTTTTGGGATTACTATCACAACGACTACGGTGACAGCACAAAGTACAGTGGAGCCTGAAAAAATGGGGGTTGCAACATCGTTTAATACGTTGGTGCGTACAATTGGGCAGACTGTGATGGTGTCAATTTTTGGTGTGATTTTAAATGCAGGAATGTTTGCGAAATTGGAAGCGAGCGCGTTAAACGTCGATGCAGATGTCATGAATCAATTAGTGAATCCACATACTGCAAATTTAATTCCAGCTGCGTTGTTAAAACCATTACGCGGTATCCTCTATGCAGGTCTGCATAATGTTTACTTAGTCGGTGCGGGCTTAGTTGTTGTCGCTCTTTTGTTAAATATTTTCGCAAAAGCGCAACGAGCGAAGGTTTAGTGGTACACTAATAGAAAGAGTATTGGAGGGAAAAGTAGATGGCCTTTTTACAAGCAAATATTTATTCAAATGTATTGGAAATGGAAATGAATGTGAACGTAATTTTACCACAAGAAACGGTAAAAAAAGTGGGCACAAGTACCCAAGCAGCATTAACAGATATTCCCGTGTTGTATTTATTACATGGGATGGGAGGAAATCACAGCGTCTGGGCTCGCAGAACCTCTATTGAGCGGTATGTCGCTGATTTGGGGATTGCTGTCATTATGCCGTCCACGTATTTAGCTTGGTATACGGACACGCAATACGATATGAACTATTGGACGTTTATCTCAGAAGAATTACCGAAAATTTGTCATCAACTCTTTCCACAGTTAAGTACAAAACGAGAAAAAACCTTTGCCGCTGGTTTGTCAATGGGTGGTTATGGCGCCTTGAAATTAGGATTAGCGAAACCAGAATCTTTTGCAGCCGTTGCTTCTTTGTCTGGGGCAGTTAGTTTATCATCCACTAGTTTTGGGGAATTATTAAAAGTCCGTAAGCGAAGCTATTGGGAAGGTATTTTTGGCCCGTTAGATCAAATTGAAGGTTCCATTCACGATCCGCTGTATTTATTACAACAATTAGTAG
>NZ_JAHLRI010000065.1:0-12563 GCF_018919685.1 Enterococcus sp. S183_ASV_20 | reverse complement strand
TATCATAAATTAAACCGATGAGTCAAAAACTTTTGTTTTTTCTATTAGCGATGAGATTATATTAAACAGTATATACTAGAATGAATGATTATAAAACGTTTGAGTGGATAATCGTCCGTAAAAGCATGATCCAAAGAGTTGAAATTTTAGTTTAGAAGGATGATCAATTCAAGACGATAAAATTTTTAGTGAATTAAAATGTGTTATATAAAAAAGTATTGACAAAAAAGCATTCATTATAAAAAATTAACTATGCTACTGGATATAATATCCAGTAGCATAGTTAATTTTTTATTTTTTTTGGGGATAGTCAAGGTTATTATTGGAGATTATTCGAAACTAGATTTAAAGGTGATGATGGCAAATGGAAAGTATCAACAGTTTGGCTGTCTGCTTGGAATCTTCAACATTTAAGATTTGGCTAAAATTATGGTAAATAAAAAATATTTGATAGGGGTATTGGTCATATCTACATTATCTTTTTTTTATTTTTTGTGTATAAGGTAGATGAATCAGAAAATAATCCCATAATAGAAACTGTACAAGAAAGAGAAAAAGAAAGGGATAAAAAATATTTTGAAACATTGTCTGTTTCTGGTGAAGGGGTAGTAACCAAAGAAGATCTAGAAGCATATTTATGGGTTTCAAATGGGTCTGGAGAAGTAAATTCTTTTCAGAAAGGTATTAGAAAACAAGGAGTATATCCCGAAAAGTATCATAAAGAGCCTATAATAATTAGCGAGTATGATTTGGTTGATGGGATTTATACAGAAAAAGGAGATCCTAGCAAGTACAAAGTTAGTTGGAAAAAGGGATATATTTTTTTTGAACCAATTGACAAGTTATCCAATAAAGAAGAGCGGGAAAAAATATTCTACCCAGCAAAATTTACAGATGAAGAAGAGTAACTAGTATAATATAAAAATTTTAGATTAGGAGACATAAAGAAAAAGGCAACAAAAATTGTTGCCTTTTTTGTACGTTTTTATGAAAGTAGTTTGCTTATGCTATTCACTAGTAAATGCTTTGTGTCAATTTTAACGGTATCCTAATTAGACAATCGAGACTATTTGTTTTTCCCTTTTTCATGCGCTGTTTCTAAAAACATGCATTGTCTAGTTGTATAATCGATGGTAGTTAATTAATCCAATAATACTTTACTTGATGCTTTCATTCCGTAAAAAAATCAATAGAAACATATAAACATAATATTAAATGACAATATTAGAAATAAATAATATAATTATTTCTAAGAAAATCAGTAAAGGAGCTTAAAAATGGTTGATTTTAGTAAACTTAAAAAAATAGAAAAAAAACAAGATGTTATCGATCCAATTGAAATTTTTAGAAGAATACCAAAACCTGAAGGAATAAATGATCTTTATTCCAGTCAATCGGAAGTTTTAAATGCTTGGTTTAAAAACAAAGATCAAAAAGATAATATTATAAAATTGCATACGGGTGGTGGAAAAACAATGGTTGGCTTGTTGATTGCTCAATCTACAATGAACGAGCTAAAAGAACCAGTGTTGTACTTGACTCCTACTACCCAACTAGTAAATCAAACTTTTGAAAAAGCTAAAGAGTTAGGAATGTCTGTAGTAAAATATGAAAAAGGAGAACCATTATCACAAGAATTTGTCAATGGAAAGGCTATTATGATAGCAACTTATTCAGCATTATTTAATGGTAAAAGTAAATTTGGGGTTCAAGGGAAAACTTCAATTCAATATGTTTCTACAATTATTTTTGATGATGCACATGCAGCATTACCAGTTATTAGGGATAGTTTTACTTTAGAAATAAGTAAAGCTGAAGATGAAAAATTGTATTTAGAACTTTGTTCTCATTTTAGAAAAAGCTTTATTGAAATTGGAAAACAAGGAACTTTTGATGAAGTTATTGATGGCAAAGAAGATATGGTTTTGGAAGTACCTTATTGGGAATTCATAGAATCTATGACATATGTAAGTTCTAAAGTAAAAGAAAAAGATGTTTTTTCTTGGCCATTAATTAGAGATCGTTTATCTATGTGTCATGCATTTATTAGTAAAAGTAAATTTACAATAACACTCATTCAACCACTACTGGATATATTCCCTACATTTAAGAATGCCAAACGTAAAATTTATATGTCTGCTACTATCTCAGATGACAGTGATATTATAAGAACATTTAATGTTTCGGAAAGTGCTGTAAATAACCCGTTAACCTCTAGTTCTGTTGCAGGAATAAGTGAAAGAATGATATTAATACCAGGATTGATGGATTTTCCGTTTGATGATTTAAAAGATTCCTTTAAATTACTTAATTATGTTGTTGAAAATGAATATGGAGCCGTTGTAATTGCTCCGTCAGATGAAAAATCAAGTCGTTGGGAATCAGATGTTATTTTTCCTCATGGATCTGAAGAAGTAAATAATATTGTAAATAAAATGCAAAAAAAGATTGAATTTGGCCCGGTCGTTTTTTCAAATAGATATGATGGAATTGATTTACCAGGTGATGCTTGCCGACTTTTAATAATGGATGGTATGCCAATAGGAACTTCAAGTTATGAGATTTTTCGAGCAGCAGCCTTAATGGGTGGTGATTCAATTACAAGAATGATGACGCAAAGGATTGAGCAAGGCTTAGGAAGGGGAGCTAGAGGAGCTTCTGATTATTGTATAGACGTACTTATAGGAAAAGATTTAACAACATGGGTTAGTATGGAAAATAATTTTTCTTATTTTACTAGTGCCACCAAAGCTCAAATCGAAATGGGAAAAATAGTTAGTCAAGAAGTTAAAAGTGTTTCAGATTTATTGGATGTTATAAAGCAAAGTTTAAATAGAGATAGTGGATGGACAAATTATCATTCTGAAGAGTTGGTAGAGTATATTGATCAAGATCATATTGTAAAAAAAGATTCATCATTTGCTAGAATTGAACGAGTAATTGTAGATTTGTGGGATATGGACTGTCTAGATAAGGCTATTGTTAAAATTAATAGTTATTTAGAGCAAAATGAATCGATGAATCAATATGAAAAAGGTTGGTTACAACAGTTTTGTGCAAGAATGGCATATGTATTTAAGGATAAAGTAACATTTGAAGAGTATCAAAAGCAAGCGTACTTTAATAATAAAAATTTATTTAGAATCACTAATTCAAATGATGAATATCCTCAACTAAAAGTGCCGTCCGATCAATCTAAAATGATAGTAAAAAAATATAAAGAATTTAGAAGCCCACGAGGAATTTTAAGTAATATTGATGAAATCGAATCATTAATTACTTCTACTTCTAGTGCAAATCAATTTGAAGAAGCATTAAAAAAATTAGGTGATTATTTAGGCTTTATATCAGAAAGATTTGATGATGATGGAATAGGTCCAGATGTATTATGGCTGATTAATGAGAAAAAAGGAATCATTATTGAAGCTAAAAGTCGAAAAAAAGAACATAATGCTTTTAGAAAAGAAGAACATGGGCAACTTCTTATAGCAGAAAGATGGTTTAAAACTAAGTTTCCTGATATCGAAGCGTTACCAGTTAGTGTTCATCAAGATAAAATAGCAACAAAAGCTTCTTTTGCTGAGGGTGTAAAGGTATTAACATTTGATAATATACTGCTTATTATTAAAGAAACTAAAAAATTATATTCTCAATTAATAGATTATCATTTGGACGAAAAGGCACTGGAGGTGCAGTGCCAAAAGTTACTTTTACAATTTGATTTACTCAGTGAAAGGTTTGTCGAAAAGTATTTAGATACATTTGAAACAATGACATAAACCTTAATTTTAGTATCATTTGAAATATAGTTCATGTTTTATTCTATATATTGGAGTAATCATCACATTTATAATAACATTGTATTGACAAAATCCCTTGTTTTTAATACAATGTTATTACAAAGTGCGAATGGAGGTAATAAGATGTCTCAATCAACAATTACATTTAGAATTCCTGAGGATGAGAAAGAACTTGTGTTAGAATATGCAAAAGCTCATAATTCTTCATTAACTGAACTTTATCGAAAAGCTGTATTAGATAAAATTGAAGATGAAATTGATTTAAAAACCTTACGGAACGCAATAGAAATTTCCAAAGAGAAAAAAGAGATTGGTATTTCTCAAGAGGAAATGGAGAATTTACTAAATGAAATATAAAGTTGTATATATGCCACAAGCGCAGAAACAATTAAAAAAAATGGATAAAAATCAGGCAAGAATAATAGTAGCTTGGATTAGAAAAAACTTAGAAGGAACTACTGATCCTCGTCAACATGGAAAAGGCTTGACTGGAAATAGAAGTGGTGAATGGCGTTACAGAATTGGAAATTATCGAATATTGGCTAATATTTGTGATTCAGAAATTATAATACAAATATTTTCAATAGGACATAGGAGTACTATCTACAAAAAATAATTTATGTAGGAAACATGCAAAAGAAGAGGGTATATTAGAAAATAGTCCAGTTTCTATTGAAATCTTAACTGTTGAAGCACCTGCAAAAAAAGTGATATATAACTGAATTAGATAAAGAATGTTATCTTTCTACTTGGTTTTATGTCAAATTAATTAGCTTAGAATAGTTATAATTAACTATAATAAAAATATAGACTCTCTTTGTATAGAGAGTCTATTAACTTTTAATAAGCTATTTAATTGTCAATAAGGCTGCACCTTCAGTAACTATATTTTTAGTTATAGGAATAACTTCTGAATAATCTTTAGAGTTTGTTACAATAACCATTGTTGTATCATCAAGTCCTGAATTTGTAATTACTGTGCTGTCAAATGTTCCAAGAACCTCTCCCTTTTTTACTTTTTGTTTAGCACCAACTTTTTTAGTGAATCCTTTACCATTCAATGATACTGTGTCAATACCAACATGAATTAATATTTCAGCACCAGTATTTGATTTGAGGCCATAAGCGTGCCCAGTTTCAAATACGACTTGGACAATACCATCTACTGGAGAATATATAGTGTTCCCATTTGGTTTAATAGCAATCCCTTTTCCTATAGATTCTGAAGAAAATACTGGGTCATTAACTGAACCAAGAGTAGTTATTTCACCAGCAAGAGGACTAACAATCGTTTCTACTGTTGTAGGTTCATCAGCATTTGCTATTTGATTTGTATTTATTTCTGAAGTATCAACTGATGTTTGTTCAGCAATTGCTTCTGCTGCAAAGATACTGGAAGATCTTGTTCTACCATAGAAATAAGTAATTGCAAAAGTAACTGAAAAACTTATTAATTCACATAGCAAGTAAAAGGGGATAGAAGTTGCGTTGATTGAAAGGAACCCAAGAAATCCAGCTGAACCGAGTGATACAGCAACAACTTTAAGTAGACCTGTTATCGCTGCAGCAATACCTGAACCAATTAGAGCACAGAAAAACGGGAAACGGTATTTTAAGTTTACTCCAAACAATGCTGGTTCAGTAATACCAAGAAGTGCTGATAATCCAGCAGAAGAAGCCAGACTCTTTGTTTTAGAATTTTTAGTTAAAAACCAAATAGCAAATGTTGCAGCACCTTGAGCTACATTTGCCATGGAAGCAACTACAAAGATAAAATCCCCATGTCCGATACCATTTGTCCATGCTGAAAGTAACTGTGTTTCGATTGCAGGAAATGACTGATGAAGACCAGTCATAACAATGAGTGAATATGTTCCACCAAAGATCCCCATTCCTATGAACCCAGTTGCATTATATAACCAAACAATAGCATCTGTGATTCCATTAGATAGTAATAACATTGTGGGACCAATAACTGTGAAAGTTAAGAATCCAGTAATTATTACGGATAATAATGGTGTGAATGTAAAATCAATAGATGAAGGAAGTTTTTTATGAAAATATTTTTCCAATATTGACAAAAGATATACGGAAGCTAATACCGGAATTACTTGGTAGGCATAGTTTGTTTGTGCAACATGGTATCCAAAAATATTCCAATATTCAGTGGCTCCACCAAGGTCTGGAGTTGTCATAATCATACCAATTGCAGCACCTAGAAATTGGTTTGCTCCAAAACGTTTAGCAGCGGAAATACCAACTAGAATTGGTAAAAACATAAATGGTGCAGCTGACATAAGCTGAATCATAGAGGAAATTCCTTTAATTGCAGGATACATTTCTTCGATTGATTTTGGTCCAAAAAGACCCGCGGCAGTTAAAAAATTTCGTAGAGCCATTAATAAACCACCTGCAACAAGTGCAGGAATAATTGGTACGAAAATTTCTGATAGTAGTTTAATTAATGCCATAATTGGATTGAATTTTTTATTTTTATCAACTATTTGTTTCAAGTCGTCTGTTGAAAGCTCTGAAAGGCCAGTTTTTTTTATAAGTTCATCATAGACAAAATTAACGTCACCAGCACCAATAATAACCTGATACTGACCATCAATTTTAAAGGTACCTTTTACATTTGGGTTTTCATCCAAAGCTTTTTGATTAACTTTTGTATTATCCTTTAGTACGAGACGAAGACGTGTTGCACAGTGTGCAGCAGCGATAAGATTATCTTTTCCAACTGCTAGAATTATGTCGGAAGCTAGTTTAGCATAGTCCATATGAACAACTCCTTTTATCATATTTCTCTTTCTGAGAAAGCGCTTTTTTTAATTTATGTTTATTTTAGCATATTTCATGAACATGTCAAACGTTTATCATATTTTTTTTATTTTTAGATAGAATGATTGATTTTTATAGAGAAAACGTTTACTATATTAGTTATAAAAAGATACTTTGAAGGAGTAAAATATGGAATTATCTCGAGAAATACGATATCGCGCTTATTCTGAATGGAGTAAAGATGAGATTACAAAAATAAAAGAAAATATTAAGCAATCTCCTTGGCATGCTAGCTATCATATTGAACCTAAAACAGGGTTGCTTAACGATCCGAATGGGTTCTCTTTTTTTAATGGAAAATTCACTCTTTTTTACCAAAATTGGCCATTTGGAGCGGCACACGGGTTAAAAAAATGGGTGCATGCTGAGTCAGATGATTTAGTTCATTTTAATATAACAGGAACAGAGCTTCTTCCAGATACAAAATACGATAGTCATGGAGCATATTCTGGATCAGCATATGAAGTAGATGGCAAATTACTTTTATTATATACAGGAAATGTTCGTGATAAAAATTGGAGACGTGATTCATTTCAATTGGGAGCATGGATGGATAGAAGTTACAATATTACTAAGTGTGAGGATGTCTTTATTAACAAACCTGAGGACGTAACAGATCATTTTAGAGATCCGCAAATTTTTGATTATAAAGGTCAATTTTATGCAATTGTTGGAGGACAAAGTCTTGAAAAAAGAGGAGTTATTAAGCTTTATAAAGCTGTAGGTAACAGTGTTGAAAAGTGGTCAGAAGTAGGAAATCTTGATTTTTGTAGTAGTGGTTCAGAATACATGATAGAGTGCCCTAATCTTTTATTTGTAAATGATACACCAATTCTGATTTATTGTCCTCAGGGTCTTGATAAATCAGAACTTAGTTATGATAATATTTATCCGAATACTTATAAAATTTGTCAAAGTTTTGATGAAAGAACTGCGAAACTTGTGGGTTCTTCTAAAATTAAAAATCTTGATTATGGGTTTGATGTTTATGCAACACAAGGATTTAATTCTCCTGATGGACGTACTTTAATTGTTAGTTGGATTGGGCTTCCTGATGTTGAATATCCAACAGATAAGTATGATTATCAAGGCGCAATGAGTCTTGTTAAGGAGCTTTCTATCAATAATGGAAAACTTTATCAATACCCTGTAGATGCTATTAAAACACTGCGAACTAGTTGTGAAGATTTTACGTCAAAAATAGAAACAAGTAATACTTATGAACTGGAAGTGACTTTTCCGGCTAATCAGAAATCAGAATTACTTCTTTTTGCTGATGATAAAGGGAATGGACTCAGCTTAATAGTTGATACTAAAGAAGGAAAAGTTATTTTAGATCGGAGTAAAGCAGGAATTCAATATGCAATTGATTTTGGTATGACTCGTGAATGCTTAATAGATACTGAAGAAACAATTGCTAATATTTTTGTAGATAATTCAATCATTGAGATTTTTATTAATAAAGGAGAGAAAGTATTTACCAGTCGTGTATTTCCTGAGAAGGACCAAAATGGGATTCAAATAAAATCAGGGAAACCTATTGGAAAATACTTTGAATTGGAATATTAATATGGGAGCAAAATTAACAGATGTAGCTGAATTAGCTGGAGTTAGTCCGACAACTGTATCTCGTGTCATTAATAACAAAGGCTATTTGTCAGAAAAAACTAAAAAAAACGTTCATGAAGCTATGAAAATTTTAGGATACAAACCAAATAATTTAGCACGAGGCTTACAAGGAAAATCACCTCAACTTATAGGTCTCATTTTCCCTAATATTAGTAACATATTCTATGCGGAACTCATTGAATACCTTGAAATAGAATTATTTAATCAAGGATATAAAACAATTATTTGTAATAGCGAAAATGATCCTGGAAAAGAACGTGAATATCTTGAAATGCTTGAAGCAAATCAAGTCGACGGTATTATTTCTTCTAGTCATAATCTTGGGATTGCTGACTATGAGCGTGTTCAAGCACCAATTATTGCTTTTGATAGAAATTTAGCACCAAATGTTCCTATCATCGCATCAGATAATTTTGAAGGTGGTAAATTGGCAGCAAGCGTTTTACGGAAAAATGGTTGTCAAAATATTATTATGATTACTGGAAATGATAATACAGATTCTCCTACAGGTTTACGTGCTTTAGGATTTTCTTTCCAAATTCCAGAAGGAAAAGTCTTTAAAGTTCCTAATAGTTTGTCTACAATTCGTCGAGAGATGGAAATTAAATCGATTATTTCAACTAATAAACCAGATGGCATTTTTATTTCAGATGATTTAACTGCTATTCTTACTATGAAAATTGTAAAAAAACTCAACTTAAATATTCCAGAAGATGTGAAAATTATTGGTTACGATGGAACATCATTTATTGAACAATTTTTTTCACAATTGACCACAATTAAACAACCTATTGATGAACTTGCAAAACTAATTGTTGATGTTTTGTTGAAAAAGATTAAGGGAGAAAAGATAAGTAAGGATTATATTTTACCTGTATCATTACTTTCTGGTGGGAGCATTTAATCGATAGAAAAAAACGAACAAGTCGGAAACTTTTGACTTGTTCGTTTTTTCGCCTTTTTATTAGTTAAAATTTATTTGTTTTATTTACTTTTTGAAATACGGTTCTAACTTTTAGCAATAATTCATCGATTAATTTTTCGTGTGCTGTTTCTAAAAACACGCATTGTCTAGCCTCATAATCGATGGTGGTTAATTGATCTAATAATACTTTACCTGATGTTTTCATTCCGTAAGAAGGATTAATAGAAACATATAAAGGATAGTTTCTTTTTGTACTTGATATAGGAGCTACAATAACAACATTGCTGTAATCTGCAATAATATCATGACTTAAAACAATATACGGTCTCTTACCTGTTTGTTCATGTCCTGATCTAGGAGCCGTATTCAACAATAAAATATCACCTTGATGAGGAACTTTTACCATTTTTCATTTCCTACCGCATTTCCTAAATCTTGAATAGTTACATGCACCTTCTCTTCTTTATAATTTTCAAACAATTGTTCAATTGTTAAATCATTATCAGAATCCACAGCTTCAATAATTAATCGTTTTTTACCATTCGATTCCTCCTGTGTTATTTTCACTTTATCTTCTGTATGAATTTGGAGATATTCCATCACAGATTTAGGAAGTCTAAGACCGTTACTATTGCCCCATTTTTTTATTGATAACATTACCATTTTATTCACCTCTCATTGTTTATACATAGTATAACATATTAAAAAAATAAAGTATATACATAATTATCCTTCGACTGAACAATTTCACATAAAAACCAAAGAGGTCAAAAACTTTTAAGTTTTTGACCTCTTTGTTTTTTCGTGCTATACTTGGAATTATCAAGTGTCAAAAACTTATGTTCAGAAAAGGTGAGGGAAAATTGGCCATTTATGGGTATTCACGAGTCAGCACCAGCAATCAAGATTACAAAACCCAAATTCGAAAATTAGAAGAAGCTGGAGCAGAAAAAATTTTTAGTGAGAAATATACAGGTACAAAAAAAGAAGGAAGAAAAGAATTAGAAGAGCTGCTTTCAATTGTAAAAGCTGGCGATAAAGTTTTGGTGACAAAAATTGATCGGTTGGCCAGAAGTATCGTCGATTTAAATTCAATCATTTCTGCATTAAATCATAAAGGGGTGACTATTTCTTTTTTAGATGATCACTTAACGTTTGAACCTGATAAGAAGGACTCTATGCAAACGTTAATGATGAATATGCTGGGTAGCTTTGCGCAATTTGAAAGAGATTTAATCGTGACGAGAACGCAAGAAGGGAAACAGTGGCATCGAGCGAACAATAAAAATTATCGAGAAGGACGTCCGAAAAGAGTTCTAAATGATAAATACAAACATGCACTAGAGCTAATGGAAACAAACAGCATGCGAGAAGTGGAACGAAAAACAGGTATTTCTTTGTCTACTCTCAAAAGAATCAAGAAACAAGCAAAGGAAGAACAGTTACTTAATGAGAAATAATTCAGGAGTAGTTATTATGGAAAATAGAGAGAAAATTATTCAGTTGTTGAAGAATCCTTTAGTAACAGGTTATGGGATTGAGATGATGTCAAATGGGCGACTCTATTCAGCGAACTTTCAAAGATATAGGAATCGGATGAAGAAAGAAGAAAATCCAATGATTATCTTTGATACTATGACTGAAAAAGTTGAAAAGGTATTTTTAGAATTAGCTGAAGAAGTCATACGAACGAACCCTAAAACAAAACAAGAATTCAAAGATATGATTAAAGAATATAGTTATAAGGAGGATAACAAATGGTAGTTCGAAAAACATATGATCATTGGGGGATCGAAATCAGCACATGGAACAAAAGTAATATAGTTACTTTTATTGATTGTGACTGCGGTCAATTAGCTAAAAGAGAACTAGGAAAGTATAATCAGTATAAATGTGATAGCTGCAATAAAGAATACAAATTGTATCAAGGCAATTATATCGCAATTGATGAAAAAATAAATGAAGTAGCTCAAAACGATTGAAAAAGTAAAAAAGATTTTTGATAGTGTGATAGTGTGCTTTCAATAATTTAAAAAAGGTGGAGAGTTTAATGAATTTTGGGTATTTGAATTTTGGAACAAAAGACGCTGTTTTAGTGATCGCAATATTTATTATCTTAATTTTGACGGTACTGTTTCGTTGGTCAGCTTTAGAATTTGTCTTTTCTTCAGGTGCAGTAGGAATTGCTTTTTTTGCAGGAAATATGAAACAAGACAAAAGGATAGCAGATAGGCAAAACAAAAAAAGTTAGAAGAAGTAAGGAGAATATTTATGCCAGTTAATAAAAATGGTTTACCTTTTTATCTCGACAGAAAATTAGATGTAATACGCTTTGGAGTTGATCCATATAATCATGTGAAAGAACAACAACTTTTTAACTCTCCGGTTAAAACGGAGAAGCCAAATAAAAAAGAACGTTTCATTGAAAAAGAAAGTGAATCTTTAACTCAATCAGGATATAAAATTGTAGTTGATACAGTTACTGGTGTTAATTATTTAGAGAGCCATAGAGGAGGAATTACACCTTTGCTTGATGAAACTGGGAAAGTTTGCATCGATAAAATTAGTAAGTAAATAAAACCCCACCCCTGAAAATCTTTTTTTGGGGGTTATTCTATATTCAATTATTAATGATAATTATAGTGATGAGAAAGCAATTCTAAGCCATTTTAACAAATATTGATCGGTAGTTATGCAATGAAAAGATTTCAACGTTCGCTCTTACAGGCTTAAATAGGATATATAGATGAAAATAAAAAAAATCACTATTTAAATACGAATAATTGTTCATACCAGGAATGTGGCCAAACCTCAAAAGACGAATAACTGGTTTCGCTTTGCTCAACTGGCCTTCAACGTTTTGTAGGGGTCCCGAGCGCTTAGTGGGAATTTGTATCGATAAGGGGTACAAATTCCCACTAAACCAATGTTTCAAGGCCTATTTATTTTTTATATTCAATTCTCTTAAGTGTTTAGGAATAGATAACAAGTCAAATTTATACTCTCCAAGAAAAGTGATATGCTCCCAATTAATAGGAGATACATGCTTCATATACTTAGTTACTTCGGGATCTATTTTGACGAGATAATTATAAGCTGCTTGTAAGTAGACGGCGTTCCATATACTTATTGCATTTATTAACACATTAAGCGCACTAGCACTTTGAAGTTGTCGGCGAATATCGCGCTCCATAAATTTTCCGCGTCGCCCAAAAAATAGTTCTCTAGCTAAAGCATTAATCGCTTCTGTCTTATTTAGTCCATGAGTGATCCTTCGCCGTAGCTCACTATCTGTAATATAATCTATCATAAAAATGCTCTTTTCAATGCGACCTAGTTCTCTCAGTGCAAGAGCTACTCTATTCTTA
>NZ_JAHLRI010000064.1:0-12943 GCF_018919685.1 Enterococcus sp. S183_ASV_20 | reverse complement strand
GCTAAAATACTCATGCGATTTTTCTTGAAGGTCGCCTGATCCATTTGACTGACATCTGCTTGCATTTGTTTTAGATAGGCCAAATAAACCGTTTTTTGTTCTTCTGTTAAGACACTGTACATATTATTTTCAATTTTTTCTGGTAAGTCTGCAAGCACCGTTTTCTTGTCTCGTCGTAAAATGAATGGTTGAATCATTTTGGCAATTTCTTCCGGCTTAATTTCTCGAAAGGCTTTTTTGCCTGGGAACAATCCCGGTAAGATCATTTGGAAAATTGACCACAGTTCATCTAAATTATTTTCAATTGGTGTGCCACTTAATGCAAAACGTTGGGGTACTTTTAAACTTTTTAAGGCTTGCGCCGTTTTAGTCCCACTATTTTTAACCATTTGGGCCTCATCTAAAATCAAATAGCCGACACTCATTTCCTGATAAAGCTGAACATCTTGTCGCATACTTGCATAAGAAGTAATCAGAATATCTTCGGTGCTATTTTGTAAAAGCGCTGCTCGTTCTTGGCGGTTGCCAGAAACCACTTGAACATTTAAGGTTGGCGCAAAACGTTTGACTTCGGCTAACCAGTTATAGGTTAAACTTGCAGGAGCGACAATCAAAGCTGTCCCTTTCAAGCGCTCTTCTTCTTTTTCCGAAAGTAAATAGGTAATGGTTTGCAGTGTCTTCCCTAAACCCATTTCGTCAGCTAAAATACCGCCAAATTGATAATGGCTAAGCATTTTCAGCCATTTATAACCTGTTTCTTGGTAATGGCGTAACGTTGCTTGTAAGGATTTGGGGACTTGCGCTTCAAAGTTTTCTGGATGCGTTAAATCCGTGACCATTTTTTTAAAGGAATCTGAAAAATGTGCCCGCTCGTTGTCTTCTAATAAACTTTCGATCATGAGACCTTGATTTTTGGGCACATGAATGACATTGTCTTCTTGATGCATATTTTTTCGTAGCTTCGTTAAAATTGCACTTGTATGGAAAAATTCCTCTGAGTCAAAAGCAAGAATTTCACCACTTTTTAACGTATAAAAAGCATCATTACGTAGCAGACTAGTCAATACTGCATCGATTTCGGTTTCATCAATGCCAGTGACATCAAACCGAATATCTAACCAAGAATCCCCTTCCGCAACTTCAATCGTTGGTTGATGATGCTGGGCATCTAAATACAATTCCCGTAATTTCCGTCCCATCCGAACTTCTCCTAATTGACGGAAAGCTGGAACTTCGGCTTTAAAGAAATAATACAAGGACTCCCCAGCAGGTAAGACTTTTTCAAAGCCAGTGGTTGTTTGCTGATAGGCAAACTGTTGAAATTGTTGCTTAATTGCTGTTTCTTTTGCTTTATCTCGAACGATTTCTTGATTGACTTCAGGTAATTGAGCATATTTCGGGTTTGTCGAGAAAATGACTTCTCCATAGTGATAGTCAATCCGAGCGTTAATCCGACCTTTAATTTTCTTAAAAATAAAGACTGCTTTTAAAGGATGATGGACGACTAATTCTTCAACTGATTCTTCAACAGACACTCGACCAATTTTTTCCAATAATGGTAACACTTCACTAAATAAATCAGAAACTGTTTCTTTTTCATAAATAATTGACGGCTCTTCCAAGCGTTTCATTAATTGAAGTAACGTGGTGTAGATGGCTTCCTGCTCTTCTGTTAGTAAATAAACCGTTTGATCCGCAATCGCCCAGTGATAGTGGGCTAGAAACGTTGTAATAGGATTCTGAATAGTTAATTTGAAGCTTTGTTCCTCGGTTTTTTGGACTGTAAACGTAAGTGGCAAACTGGTTTCTTTGAACGTTAGATAGCGATACTTATGAGTTTGATTGGTCAATATAAACTGACCCGTTCGATTCATTTTTTCAACTAACGATTGACTGCGATCAATTGGTAATAATAGATAACGTTTGTCGATTTTCCCTTTAACTTGAATACCGTTTGCACCTAATAATTGGCTGGTATGATAAATTGCCGCAAGTTCTGTTAAAATTTCTTGAATCTCCATTGAAAAAGAATCATGTAGCAAAGTAAATTGGTGTTGTTTATTCACCATAAAAGTCATTTCTTTTTCATATGCTTGTAAAAAATCACCAATATTTTTCACAATATATGTTTTAGGTTTGGTGCCTTCCAAACCAATTTTTAAAGAAAGACCAATCGTTGATAATTCTGGATAGTAATTATTCGTTTCAATCACATCTAAATGAAATTCTAAACGTAAAGGCTGCAAGGGAACTTCGGCAGAAGCTTTGCTTAATTTGGCAAAGCCTTTGGTAAACATTTCAGCTGTTGATCGATTTGTTTTCTCAAAACTGACTGTTTGATTCGCTTGAATAATTCTTGACACGCCTCGTTGTTTCAGTGCCAGTTCAACTGCCACTGTATGCTTGCAATAGCCATGTTCCATCCAATATTGACATTCACAAACATCTTGCTCTTTGGCGGTACCATCCAATTCAACAAGATAAAGTTCTTCCCCTAAAACCTCAGACAACCAGATCCTTTTTTCTGGATTTTGAACGATAGATAAGACCCGGCCTTCTTGCATATATTCGCGCCCTTGTTCAACGATTCGCTCTGGAATACTCCATTTCATCGACTCACCTCCTCTTCTACTAAGCTAGCTGATAGTGAACGGTACTTTGACCATTCCCATTGCTTTTTATTTGTAATTGTTGTGGAATTCGTACTTTTAATTCGCCAATATGACTAATAATCCCAATCATGCGGCCTTCATTTTCAATCGTTTCTAACGCCTCCATTGCCATTTCCAATGCTTCTTCATCTAAGGAACCAAAGCCTTCATCAATAAACAACGCATCAATTAAGACTCCGCCTGCTTGTTCTTGAATCACTTCTGCTAAAGAAAGTGCCAAAGCTAACGCTGCTATAAAACTTTCCCCGCCTGATAACGTGTGAGCGCTGCGCACCGTCCCTGAATTGTCATCATAAATATTGATTTCTAGCCCCGTTTGATTCCGATAACTACCTGCTTCGTGATTCAATTCAAATTGATAACGACTATTGGTCAGGCGGTCTAAACGCTGATTAGCGACTGTCAGCACTCTTTCTAAATACGTTTGTAACATATACCGTTCAAAACTAATTTTTTTAGGATTATTGCCATTCACCGTATCTGCCAATTGTTGTAGTGCAGCAACTTCCTCAAACTTGTCTTCAATTGTTGTTCTTTGCGCATTAATTTCTTGAACCAACTGTTGATTATTCAGCATTTTTTCATGCAGTTGATAGTATTTTTTTTCTTGTTCTTCAATTTGTTGTGTTATTTGTTCAATTTCTGTGGTGATTAAAGATAATTCTGGGAACGTATCACTAGATAATTTTTTCTCAATTTCAGCGAGTTGGATAGTCAGTTGGGTTTGCTCTTGTTCAAATAAAGCAATTTGTTCTTGCTGACTTTCTAGTGTCGGTACCTCTTTCAACCACTCCGTCAATTGGTCCTCTGTCACGCCTTGTTCCGTTAAAACTGCCTTTAACTGACTCTCAAGTTGCGCGACTGTTTGTTGAAGTGTTTGTTGTTCTTTCTCCAAATGCGTCAGCGTACTTTCAAGGATCATTTCTTCTTTCTTCAAGGTTTCTCCTTGTGTCGTCACGTTTTCTTTTTGACGTTCAAATGCAGAGAGTTCCTCTTGAAGCAAAGCTTGTTGTTTGGTCATTTCTTCGTATGTGACGGTTGCATCCAATAATTGGCTAGCAATCATTTGCTGCTGGATAGTGATTCTTTCTAGACTTTGTTGCATTGTTTCTACTTGTTGTCGGAGCACTTCAAAGCGTTGGGAATTTTCAGCTACTTGTTCCTCTAGTTCCGCCAGACGGTCCTTTTCGACTGAAATTTCCGTTAGTTTTTGTGCTATTTGTTGTTTTTCTTTAGCTAATTGCGACTCAACTTCCGCAATTTCTGCAGGTGTTACTTGTGAAAAAGTTAGTCCTGTTAACGGCAACTGCAAGTCAGCAAACTGCGCTGCTAATTGTTCTTGTTCCTCAGTATACGCAGCTTCCTGTTCTTGTAATTGGCTTTCTTTCTGTTGCTTTTCCGCCCCTAATGCAGAGAGCGTTTCAGTAAATCGTTGTACCGTTTTTTCAACTTCCGTTAATTCCCGTTCCGCTTGATTAATCTCTTCTAAGGAAACTTCTTGATGAGTTTGTTGCTTTGGATGTTCTAAAGAGCCACAAACTGGGCAAGGTTCCCCCTCTTCAAGTAACAAGCTTAATCGTTGGATTTGTAAAGAGGCCCATTGACTTTTCTTTGTCTGCAACTTCGCTTCTTCGGCGCTTTTTTGTTGCTGTTCAACAGCAAACCGTTGTGTCAACTCGTGCAATTCCACTTGGTTTTGACTAATTTTTTGCCAAGCTTTTTGATTTTTTTGCCAACGTTCTACAAAATTTTGCCAATGATCTGCTACACTAGAACATTCAAAATTTGCTTTTTCAAGTGTTCCTTCTTGTTCAATAAATTGTTTGGCTGTCGCCACTTTATCCGCTAATGTTGTTTTTTCCTGTTGGCAAGATTCATACTCTTTTTGAATGGCTTGATAATTGGCTTGTTCTGCTATTTGTTGTTGGGCTAACTGTTCATATTCTTGGTATTGTGGTAATTGACGTTGAATCGTTTGAAGACGTTCTTGTTTTTCAGCAATCAATGGTTGTTGTTCTTCCAACTCACTCATGATTGCTTGCCAATCTGTCAATGCTTGTTGCGTTTCCATAAGAGCTTGTTGTTTGGACTTTGTTTCTTGCTCTTTTTGTTGTTTTTCGCTTCGTTTTTCAAAGACTTTTTCAGCTAAAGATTGCTGTTTTTGGCTCCATTTTAATTGCTGAATCTGTTCCTTTAACCGCTCAATGACGGTTTCCTGTTCAGCTTGTTTTGCTTTCTTTTCCAGTAATTCTTCTTTTTGCTGTTGCAAGTTTTGCCGTTCTTCAATGGCATAACGAACTTGCTCTTTTGCTTGTTTGGCTTGTTTTAAGGTTGCAATTTGTTCTCTTTCAACTAATAATTGTTGCTGAGCCTCTTGTTGTTGGCTTTCTAATAATTGAAGTTTTTCAAAAAGTGTCATTGTCGGTTCAGGTTCTTCTGACCAATGCAACTGTTCTGTTTTCAGTTCAATTTTTTGCTGGGTTTCTTGAATTTCTTGATTGGCAATTTTTAAGCGTTCTTTTAAATTTTCGCTGAACAACTGATACAATTCTGTTCCGAATAAATTACGCAAAACCTTTTCTTTTTCATCACTTTTAGCAATTAAAAAAGTCCGAAACTCTCCTTGTGGTAACAATACAATTTGAGCAAATTGATTGGCATTCAAATGCAATAATTCTTGAATGAGTTCGTCCACTTCGCGTCTTTTAGAATAGGCTCGTAGTTCTTTCCCTTGAGCATCTTTGACAATTAAAGAAATTTTGGCACTTTGTTTACGGACTCCTGTGCCACGTTTTTTAAAAAGTTCTTGTTCGGGAAGGCGGTTCAGTTCATAGAGATACTCGTTATGTTTAAAAAGCAAAGTAACTTCAGTGGCTTCTGAGGGGTCAGCAAATGTGGAACGCATTTCTTTGCCTAAACGTAATTTTCCAGAACTTTCACCAAACAAAGCATAGCTCATTCCATCAAAAATCGTTGTTTTCCCAGATCCTGTTTTTCCACTAATTAGAAAAAGTGAAGAATCTTCAAACTTCGTAAAATCAATGGTTTCATTAATATACGGTCCGAAGTTTTTCAATGTTAAAGATAATGGTTTCATCCTGTTACTTCCCTCTTTCTAATTGATTAAGTGTACTCAGTTCTTCTTGGACCCATTGTGCTTGTTGTTCTGTCAAGGCCTCTCCTGTCACATCGTTAAAAAAGTCATGCAGATGTTCTTCTGGTGAACGTTGTTCTATTTGTACCACTTTTTTCTGATTTCCGTTGCTTGTTTCTCGACCATTCAAACGTTCCAGCCCAATAATTTTGGGGTAAATTTTTCGCAATTGATTCATCATGTTGGGAATGATCGCTCGGTCGGTTAATTGGACATGTAAATAATTTTCCCGATTCACTTCTTGATAAAAAGCGGGATCCGTTAACTGCTGAAACGAGCCCGTCAATTGTTGAATGTCTCGCAATGGTTTCAAAGCACGGAATTGAAAATGAACTTCAGTTTCTGTTTCAACAAGCCAAACACCCTTTTCTTGTGTCATTTCTGATAAAGAAAATTTTACAGGCGAGCCACTGTATCGAGCATTAGGTGCCTGCAACGCATTTTTTCCATGTAAGTGGCCCAACGCGACGTAATCAAAAGGCTCTAACAAAGCTGTCGGTACAACATCCAAACCACCCACTGTTAATTTTGTTTCAGAATCAGTTTTTTCACTGCCAGCGACAAAAAAATGACTAACTAACACCTGTTTTTTATTGGGGAGAAAAGATTCCTGCATTTTCGCGACAACTTTTTCCATCGCCGCCTGAATCGTTCGAATCGTTTCATCTTCAAAATATAAGCGAGCCGCAATCGGTTCAAAATAAGGCAACAAATAAAATTGGGTATTGTCGATTTCAATTGGTTGAAAGGCTTGTTCTAAACGCGTATTCAAATGAAATTGCGTTTGGTTAAACCAAGGGCCTCCTGTTTCTAAACGAGTGCTGCTATCATGGTTTCCCGAAATAGCTAACACGGGGAAATGCTCTTTGAGATTCATTTGAATCATCATTTCATTAAAAATCTCGACTGCTTCAACCGCTGGAACAGAGCGATCATACAAATCTCCAGCGATCACAACAGCATCCACTTGCTCTTCTTTCGCAATTGCTAAGATTTGTTTAAAGGCTTCCCTTTGTTCTGCCAATAAATCAAAACCATGTAATTTTTTGCCAATATGCCAATCTGCTGTATGTAAAAATTTCATTTTTTCACCGCCTAAAAAAGTCCTTCTTATTATTATAACAAATTTCTGGTATTTTTTAAGAAAATCGGTCAGAAGAATTAGATTTTTAATAAACTTTTTTCTTAACGCAAGAAAAAAGACAGGGAGCATCATCTTTTGATGAAACTACCTGCCAGTAACATTCCTATTCTGTAGCGGTTTGTTTTATTCTTTTTCTGTTGATTCATATTTAAAAGTTGGATCAATTTCTTTATCTAACTGATCAAATGCTTCTTGCATCCGACGTTCCACTTCAGCTAAACCGTCTTTATCCATTTTTTTAATATCGCTAATATCGATTGGCTCTCCAAAACGAACCGTTACTTTTTTACGTTTAAACAACTCTTTTAAAGTTAACGGACCTTGATAAACAGATGGCACGATAGGTACTCGCCCCATTTTAGCAATCAAGGCTACCCCGCCTTTTAATTCTGAGGAATGACGTGTGCCACTGGGGAACATAATCAAACTTAAATCAGAATTTTTTAAAATTTTGACAGGTGTTTTAATCGCGCTGGGACCGGGTTTCTCACGATCCACCGGAAACGCATTCGCATGTTTTAAAATGAAACGTAAAACAGGATTTTTAAACAACTCTTTTTTTGCCATAAAACTAAACTTCTTAGGACTGCCAGCAACAGCTAAATACAACGGTTCCCACCATGTTCGATGCGGCGCAACTAAGACATAGTTTTGGTCTTTTGGTAATTTTTCTTTATTTTCATAATGTGCATTTCCATTAATCACAAATAAAATGACGCGAACCACGCCACGCATAAATGTAAAAAACATAATTTTCTTCCTTTCTTCTCTCCGCTTTCTAGTATGCCGAAAGCTCTACCTTTTGACAAGCTTTTTTTACTTCTATCAATCAGAGAAATAACATGTCCCCACTAATCTAGGGAACAGATTTTGTCATACGGGTTTAAAAGTAGTATAATACATGAACAATCAGATGAAAAGTTGGAGGTTCTTAACCTATGTTATTATCCGGCGAACGGATTGATCAATTATATGCGGATGATATTCAAATTATTCAAAGCAAAGAAGTCTTTTCTTTTTCCATTGATGCAGTCTTATTGGCTAATTTTCCGCAACTACCAAAAAAAGGCAAGATTGTCGATTTGTGTGCTGGCAATGGCGCGGTTGGCCTCTTCGTTAGTCGGAAAACAGCTGCAAAGATCGACCAAATCGAATTACAACCTCGTTTGGCAGATATGGGTCAACGAAGTATTCTATTAAATAAATTGGAAAAACAAGTAACGATGTATGAACGTGATTTAAAACAAGCGACAGAGGTCATCAAAAAAGATTCTGTCGATTTAGTACTATGTAACCCCCCATACTTTAAAGAACGACCAACTAGCCAAAAAAATCCAAACCCGCATTTAGCGATTGCCCGTCATGAAATTCACACGTCTCTTCAAGAAGTGGTCACTGTGTCGGCGGATTTATTAAAAACAAATGGTCGCCTCGCAATGGTTCATCGTCCTGATCGTTTCCTGGATATTTTACATGCCATGGAAAACGCCAATATTGCGCCGAAAAAAGCTCGGTTTGTTTATCCGAAGCCAGGCAAAGAAGCCAATGTTTTACTAATTGAAGGCATTAAACAAGGTAAAAAAGACGGTTTTCGTGTGTTACCACCTCTTTTTACATACAATGAAAAGAACGAATACGAAGCAGAAATGAAGGCTATGCTGTATGGAGAATAAGAAATCCCATTATTTTTATGTTTTACTTTGCCAAGATGGTTCCTTTTACGGTGGCTATACAACTGAGCCAGAACGTCGATTAACCGAACATAATAGCGGAACTGGTGCAAAATATACTCGATTAGCCAAACGACGGCCAGTCAAAATGATTCATACAGAGAAATTTGAAACACGTAGCGCGGCCACCAAAGCCGAAGCCGCCTTTAAAAAATTAACGCGTAAACAAAAAGAACAGTATTTAAAAACCTTCCATTAAGTGACAATCAGCAAAAAGAAACAGCCATCATTTCATCAATGAAATGATGGCTGTTTCTTTCTCTTTTTAAACTAAGTTTTCGACAAAATGAATAACCATTTCGGCTGATTTTTTCCCAGCTTCATCGATGAATTCGTCAAAGCTTTGAGTTGCTTCGCCATCTGCTGTATCACTCATTGCCCGTACAACTAAGAATGGAATATTGAACTGTGAAGCCGCTTGGCCAATTGCTGCGCCTTCCATTTCGCAAGCTAAGGCTTCAGGAAACTCTTTCTTAATTTTGGCGATTTTCTCAGCGCTATCCACAAAAGTATCTCCAGTAACAATCAATCCTTTACGAATAGCTAAACCAGTTTTTTCAGCAGCTTTCGCAATTTCCATCCGCAAGTATTCACTTGTTTCAAAATACAAAGGCACACCACCAGGCAATTGTCCATAGGCATAACCAAAACCAGTGACATCAACATCAAAATAAGCTAATTTGTCTGCAATGACTAAATCGCCGACTTTTAGTCCTTCACCGATACCACCAGCAGAACCTGTATTAATCACCATATTTACGCCATATTGATGAATCAATAAAGTCGTGGTCACAGCTGAGGCCACTTTACCAATTCCTGAACGAACCACAATCACCTCGTGTCTTCCTAACGAACCAGAAACAAATAAAGCGCCTGCTCGTTCCCATGACATCGTGTCTGTCAATTTTTCTTTTAGAATTTTGACCTCTTGATCCATTGCTCCAATAATTCCAATTTTCATAGTGATTCCTCTTTTCTATAAATTCAAAACGATATATGCCACAACGGCTAATAAAATCGCTACAATAATAATTGCCTTGTTTAACCAAGTACTCCGTTCTCGACGCTTCGAATATTCTCCTACTCGTGACTTGTTGATCGGTTTTTGTTTTTTCTTTTCTTTACGATAAAACGTCGAAATTTCTTTTTCTTTTCGCTTATACGCTTTTTCCGCCAGCTTCTGCTCTTCTTGCTGACGACGTTCCGCTTCTTTTTCTTCTGCTTCTCTGCGTTTGCGAAGCTCTGTCCGAGTGACTAACGGACCTTTGCTCATTGCGTGTCCTCCTTAAACTGTCTCTGCAGTAAATACAATTCCCAGTATTGTATAGCAAAAAGTGTTTTGGCATCACAAATCGTGCCTTTTGCCACCTCTGCTTTGGCTTCAGCTATTGTTAGCTCGTAAAGTTCCAAGATTTCATCTTCATCTTGAGGACGCGGATTTTCGACTTTCTGCAAATCCGTTGCCAAATAGAGAGCCAATTTTTCATTAGCAAATCCTGGTGACAGATACATTGAATTTATGTAGGTGAGGTGAGCTGCACGATACCCAGTTTCTTCTTCTAATTCCCGCATAGCCGTCGTTTCCAGTTGATTTTCTTCTCCAGGATCAATTTTTCCCGCCGGAATTTCTAAAATTACTTGTTCCAAGGGTTTTCTAAATTGTTTAACTAAGACGATTTTTCCTTCTGCGGTTAACGGAATCATAGCTACTGCGCCTGAATGAAAAACCAATTCGCGTTTAGCTGTGCCGCCTGTCGGTAAAGCCACGTCATCCAAAAAAACATCAATAATCTTTCCTTTAAAAATTTCTCGACGTTGAAGTGTTTTTTCTTCGAAGTCCTCATAATTTAACATATCTTTCACCAACCTTTCTTGTTTATCATACCCTAAAATGATAAAAATCGCACCCCTTCTTCTCTAGTTAAACCCTTTTCAAAGAAAAAAATTTATTGCTTTAGAAAAAAATTACATTTTCGAAAAAAAATAGACATAAAAAATTCACAACTTCCTTGTATTATTTAAGCATACCAACAAACAACCCTAACAAAACACTTTTTCATTTTTAACTCCTTTCCCGTCCTACCCCCAATTAGGACGGGTCTTTTTTTGCGTTTTATACTTTTTTTCTTAGGATTTCACTAAATCATAAAATACATCTTCCGCTGTATGTCTTTTCTCTCACAGAGTATGCTAAAATAACTATTGTAACGAGAGCTGACTCTTTCGAGGATTAGATAGATAGGAGGAACTATATAAATGAACAAATTAAATACAAAATTACTGATTGGCTATATTCTTTTAGGAGCCTTAATCATTGCTGTCGCTAGAGAATATGGCTTCTTCGCTTTTGTGATTCTGGTAGGCTTTTTAGTATTCGTTCTCTATCGAAAAAAGAAAAATGCCGCCGACAAGAGCGATCAAATGCCTTACTTAACGAAAGATAAAGAAGCCCATTATCGTGAGTTGGGGTTATCTCCACAAGAAATTGATTTTTTCAGAAGTACAATGAGCACAGCCAAAAAACAAATCATACAATTACAAGAAAACATGAATCGTTCAACTAAATTACGGGCGATTGACTTACGTAATGATACAACGAAGGTTTCTAAAGCTCTGTTTAAAGAGTTAGTGAAAGAACCTAAAAAGTTACACTTAGCCAATCACTTTCTCTATACACATTTACCAAATATCGTTGACTTAACAAGTAAGCATTTAGAAATCGAACAACATGAAGTAAAAAACAAACAAACGTATGAAAAATTAGAAGAAAGCGCACAAATCATTGACCAATTGTCAAAATTAGTTAAAAATGATTATGAGGAAATCGTTTCCGATGACTTAGACGATTTAGATGTCGAAATGTCGATCGCTAAAAGCAGCTTGTCGCAAAAAGCTGCAACTGAGGAATCACCTCAAGTAAACGAAGACCAGCAATAATCATTAGGGAGGAAAAAAAATGACTGAGCAACAACCCAAAGAAACAACATCTGTAACCAATACATTGGACGATTTATTAAGTAATCCATTTTCATCAATGGATGAACTAACACCAACGCAACAAAATGAACTATCTGAGTTAAAAGAACAGCAAGCAGCTCCTCGTTTAATTGATAAATTACCACAAGAACGTCAAGCCCAAGCAAAAGAATTAGCTTCAAAAATTGATGTCCAAGATTCACAAGCAGTAATTACCTATGGTTCAAATGCCCAAATCAAACTCGGCGAATTTTCGCAAGCGATGTTAAACCACGTTCAAGCACAAGACATTGGTCCTGTTGGTGATTCACTGACCGATCTAATGTTTCGTTTAAATGAAGCCAATCCCAATGAATTACGTGCTGGCGAAGGCAACTTTATTCAAAAAATGTTAGGTAAAGTCAAACAATCCGTTTACGAAATTACCGCCAAATATCAAAAAATTGGTGCGCAAATTGACAAAATTGCTGTCAAATTAACCCATGAAAAAGATGGTCTTTTAAAAGATAATGCCATGTTAGATCAATTGTATCAAAAAAATAAAGATTATTTTGATGCCTTAAACATCTATATTGCCGCTGGGGAATTAAAAGCAGAAGAACTACGGACGCAAATTATTCCTGAAGCCATGAAAAAAGCGGAAGAATCTGGAGATCAAATGGATGTCCAAATTGTTAATGATTATAACCAATTCCTAGACCGTTTAGAAAAAAGAACCCATGATTTACGCTTGGCTCGTCAAATTACGATTCAACAAGCCCCACAAATTCGTTTAATCCAAAATACTAACCAAGCTTTGGCTGAGAAAATTCAATCATCGGTGAATACAGCGATTCCGTTATGGAAAAACCAAGTAGTCATCGCCTTGACCTTACTCCGTCAAAAAGATGCTGTGACTGCTCAACGTCAAGTCTCTGAAACCACCAATGACTTACTGAAGAAAAATTCAGAAATGCTAAAAATTTCTGCAATTGAAACAGCAAAAGAAAACGAACGTGGCCTAGTCGATATTGAAACATTACAAAAAACACAAAATGATTTAATTGAAACTATCCAAGAAACATTACGTATTCAACAAGAAGGAAAAGAAAAACGCCAAGCTGCCGAAATCGAACTTGGCCATATGGAAGAAGATTTGAAAAATAAATTATTAGAATTAACACAATAAACACTGTCTAGAACAAACTTCTTATAGTAGAAGCCTGGGACAAAAATCACTTTGGATTTTTGTCCCAGGCTTGCTTTTCTTTTTACGCTTGAATATTGT
>NZ_JAHLRI010000063.1:0-13018 GCF_018919685.1 Enterococcus sp. S183_ASV_20 | reverse complement strand
ACAGTTTAACTGGCACAAACACAACCTCAATATCCGTATAGGCAATCGCGGAGTCGTAATGAACCTCATCTTGAAACAGTCCGATTCTCGGAAAAAGAGCCTGCTTTTTCATAAAATGCAGATAGGAAAAATTACCACTGCGATCATTTTTTTCAATTTTAATGACACCTGAAACCAATAAAATTAAATGATTTCTCGGATCACCTGGATAAAAAAGGACTTGGCCTTTTTTATAGGAGCGAACGAAACTCTCGTTGCGCAATTCTGTTAGTTCTGATTCAGAAAAGTATTGAAAATCTTGATTATTTTTAGTGATTATTTTCTCTATCATCATCTTAATTCTCCTAAATACTATACTTTATTTTGTCACAACCGTTCCTACGATTTCATCGCCGCTCATACTTCCTAAGTTTTCCAAAGAAGTGATAATTGCTTGTTTATTGGGTTGGCTTTCTACAAACTGAATGGCGGCTTCAATTTTCGGTAACATACTACCTGGTGCAAAATGACCCGCTTGTTTGTATTCTTCCAACTCTGCTACAGTGACATTGGTTAATTGTTTTTCATCTGGTTTGCCATAATTAATACACACATAATCCACGCCAGTTAAAATAACTAGTGCATCCGCATCCACTAATTCTGCCAGTTTTTCAGAAGCAAAATCTTTATCGATTACTGCTTCGACACCTTTTAATTCTTGTCCTACGACAGGGATGCCGCCACCACCACATGAAATGGTAATTATATCATTTTTTATTAAGGTATTAATAGTCTCAGCCTCGTGGATATCAATTGGCTTAGGACTTGGAACGACTTTGCGCCAGCCACGTCCTGCATCTTCTTTAAAAATAGCACCTGCTTGCATTGCTTCTTTGGCTTCAGCTTCTGTTAAAAATGGACCGATCGGTTTTGTTGGATTTTTGAATGCCTCATCTGCTGGATCTACGACCACCTGTGTTAAAACAGTAGCCACTTGTTTCTTGATTCCTGCTTTGTTTAATTCTTGATTAAGCGCATTGGACAACCAGTAGCCGATACTTCCTTGTGTCATAGCAACACACGTATCTAGCGGCATCGCTGGATTTTTTTCAGAATCAGCTGCTTGTTGTTGCAATAATAGATTACCGACTTGTGGACCATTGCCATGTGAAACAATCAACCGATGCCCTTGTTTAATTAAATGAACTAAATAGGCAGATGTTTGAACTAATGCTTGCTGTTGTGCATGTGCGCTAGCATCATTTGAAAGGATGGCATTTCCGCCTAGTGCAACGACCATTTTTTTCCCCATTACAAATCCTTCTTTCCTATCATAATAAAGAATAGGCCGCCCTTCAAAAGAAACTCTTAAAGGGCGAAACAACTATTCTTTTTTCAATGTTTTTTCAGTTGCTTCCTACACACGAGGAATGAATAAGTTGCCTAAAGTAGCTGCCATGATCGCTTTAATAGAATGCATTCTGTTTTCTGCTTCTTCAAATTGACGACCATATTTACTGCGGAAGACTTCATCCGTAATTTCCATTTCAGTAATGCCAAATTTTTCAGCAACCATTTCACCGTATTGTGTTTTCGTATCATGAAAGGCTGGCAAACAGTGTAATACGATTAAATCGCCATCCATGTTTTCGGTTTTTTCTAACATAGCCATATTAATTTGATAAGGTTTCAACAGATTGACACGTTCTTCAAATTTATCTTCTTCACCCATGGACACCCAAACGTCTGTATATAACACGTTGGCTCCTTTAACACCTTTAGCAACGTCGTCTGTAATCATTAATTCTGCACCAGATTCTTTCGCAAATTCTTTTGCATAATTAACGACTTCATCAGAAGGGAACAATTCTTTTGGTGCACAAATGCGAACATTTACGCCTAAAATAGCACCTGTCACTAACAAGCTGTTTGCCATGTTGTTACGGCCATCGCCGACATATACTAAAGTGATTCCTTCTAAACGACCAAAGTTTTCTTTCACTGTCATAAAGTCCGCAATCATTTGTGTTGGATGCCATTGATCCGTTAAACCATTCCAAACAGGAACACCAGAATATTTCGCTAAATCTTCCACTACTTCTTGACTAAACCCACGGAACTCAATCCCGTCAAACATACTACCTAAAACAATCGCTGTATCTTCAACAGATTCTTTTTTACCTAATTGAATATCGTTGGCGCCTAAATACTCAGGATGTGCCCCTAAATCAATCGCTGCTGTAGTAAATGCAGAGCGTGTCCGTGTCGAAGTTTTTTCAAATAAAAGAGCGATATTTTTTCCTTCTAAATAGTGATGTGGAATCCCTTTTTTCTTCAATTCTTTTAAGTGAATACTGAAGTCTACCAAATACTCTAATTCTGCTCTTGTAAAATCTTTTTCTGCTAATAAACTACGTCCTTGAAATACTGAATTCATGATGATTCCTCCTATTTTTGGGTGTTTTTTAAAGATCTTCACGGTAAAGTGGCATACTCATACAACGAGGGCCACCACGGCCACGTACTAGTTCACTTCCTGGAATGTAATTCAATTTCACGCCTGCTTCTTCTAGCGCTTTATTCGTAATCGTATTCCGATCGTAAACAACAACTTCCCCAGGGGCAATTGCTAATGTATTTGAACCGTCGTTCCATTGTTCACGGGCTGCTGCTGTTAAATTTCCAGCGCCGCAACGGATTAATTGAACATTGTCTAAATGCAAGTATTTGCATAAAATGTTATCTAATGTATCTTTTTCTTTTGTAATTTGGATGTCTCCATCTGCTTTTTCAGTGATCGAGTAAACAACCAAACCACCTTCGATTTCTGGATGAATCGTAAATTTATCATAGTCAATCATGGTAAAAACGGTATCTAAATGCATGAATTTACGATGTTCACCGATATCAAAAGCCAAGATATTTTTGAACCCTAATTTTTGTTCAAAAATATTTCTCGCAATTTTTTCAATTGACGCGGCATCCGTTCTTTGAGAAATCCCAATGGCCACTACTTCTTTTGAAAGAATTAATTCATCGCCACCTTCAATTCTGGTTGATTCTGAACGATCATAGACTCTAGGAACCTCTTTTCCAGCAAAACGAGGATGATAATCAAAAATGTATTGCCCAAAAATAGTTTCCCGTTGTCGAGTTACTGAATACATATGATTTAAAGAAATCCCGTGCCCCATTGTCGCAAAGTTATCACGCGTGAAGTATAAGTTAGGCATTGGATCAATAATGAATGGATAATCCGCTTCAACCATATCTGTTAAAAATTCTTGCTCATATTTAGGTAATTCTTGTTTTTGAATGCCTGCAATCGCTTTTTGAATCAGTTCTTCGTTGTCGTCAATTTCTAACATTAACTCTCTAACTTTTTCTTTTGCTGATTCGCTGCGAATATTGGCTTCTTCTAAGAATTGGTCAATAAATTGTCGGCGGACCTCTTCATTAATCAACGCTTCAGCAGCTAAGTCCTCTAAATAGACCACTTCGATATCTTTTGATCGTAACAACTCTGCAAATGCATCATGTTCTGCTTGTGCTTTTTCTAAAAACGGAATATCATCAAACAACAATCTCTCCAGATAATCTGGCATTAAATTTTCTAATTCCTTACCTGGACGATGTAACATCACTGTTTTCAATTTCCCGATTTCAGAAAATACATTAATTGGATGACTCATGTGAAATAACCTCCTCAACTTAATTACAAACACAGAATAACAGACCTGATTAACCTAGGACGTGAGCCATTTGCCAAATAAAATACCAAATATACAACGGTATTCTTTCTTATGCATATTTTCAACCTAAAAGAATGCGCTTTCATAGATATTCTAAAAAAATAATGCATAATTAAATAAAAAAAAATGCATTTATTCAAAAAAAATTATTTCTCCATGCATTTCATAAAGTTATAATCTTATAGAGGTAAAAGTAAGGGAGCCAGAAGTCAAAACGACTTCTGGTTCCCTTCCTTTTATGCGTTACTTTTTGACAAAGGTGTTGGCTGAATAAATTGTTGAAAATACTGCTCTAGTTCTTGTGCTTTTTCCTCGGATGATGAAACAATAATAACAGTGTCGAAGCCAGCGACAGAACATTTCTTTTCACACAAAGACACTTCATCAAGTACAGCTGAAAACAATGTTGCGTTGTCTGGTAATGTATGAACCACTAGTAAAAAGGCGACACGTTCAACTTTGGTCACTACCTCACGAATTGCTTGTATCAACTGTTCTTTTTTTCGTTCTTCTAAAGAAGTGAATTGTTCAAAAATCGTTAACCGCATCTCGCCACACTCATCCAATGCTTTGACGACTTTTAATTCCCATAAATCCCGTGAAATCGTTGCTTGTGCGACATTTATCTCGCGCTTTTTTAATTCTCTTAACAACTCATTTTGACTATGAATTACAGTTGTTTGAATGATTTCTTTAATCAAACTTTGGCGTGTTTGCTTATTCACAAATAACACCCTTCCTCCAGACATTTACAAAGCAATACTAGCAGAATCTCTCTAATTAGAATAGAAAAAGGGTCGTTTAGTTAAAAGGTTCGCATTGACTTTGTCGGATATTTCGCATTAAAAAAGTGAGACTTGCACAATTTAGTAAAACGTTGTACAGTGATTTTAGGGAATTACTGGCACCGTTTTAAATAACAGCAATGATGTTTTTTTGCATGATTAACTGAACTGGAGGAAAGTAATGAACCGATTAAAACGCCAAACGATGATTAAGCGATTGGTCACAGAAAATGAAATCCATACACAAAGTGAATTACTAGCATTATTGGAAAAAGAAAATATTCACACCACACAAGCAACTATTTCTCGTGACATTCGTGAGCTGAATTTAAACAAAGTAGACAATGGTCAAGGAGAAGCCTATTATCGTATCTTGAATAATTCTGCCCTTCGTCCAAAATATAAAACAGATGAAGAACGTCTTGTTGACATTATTATTGAAACTGGTGTTTCTTTAACACAAATAGAGTTCACAAATCTTTTAACCGTCTTACCTGGCAACGGGCAAGCCATTGGGGTTTTAATTGATCGCATACGTATCCACAACCCTCATATCTTGGGCTGCATCGCTGGGGATGATACCATCTTAATTCTTTCAAAAAATAAAGAAGATGCCCTTGAAGTTAACAACTATTTCCAGCAGTATTTGTACCACCCATAATTCATCACTTAGTAAAATCGACTATTTTTTGACATCATTGCTATTTTTATTAAAGATAAATAAAAAAAGGCGTCTCAGTGAAAGCTGAGGCGTTTTCTCATGAGTTTTTCTTTTGAACACCGTCTTTTTTTTGTATAATAATCAAAAAGCAAAGAAAGGGTTTCTTATGACTGAACAATTCATACTCACTTCAAACGATCAACAAACTCAGCTCAATGTACGTCATTGGCCCTGTCCTTCACCCAAAGCCGTAGTTCAATTGATTCACGGCATGGCAGAGCATATCCAACGTTATGATGAATTTGCTCGTTTTTTAAATCAATTAGGGTTTGCCGTAATTGGTCATGATCATCTAGGTCATGGCGAATCTGTACAACCAAGCGCACCAATCTATGGTTTTTTTGGAGAACAAGGGCCTGAAAATGTCGTTACAGATATTCATCAAGTGAAACAATGGGCTGTGAATCGCTATCCACAATTGCCCTATTTTATGATGGGTCACAGCATGGGGTCTTTCGCCTTGCGCAACTATCTGCAAGACTATCCTGTGACTGTGCAAGGAGTCATTTTCATGGGCACTGGAACAAGTCCGTTACCTTTAACCGCAGCATTGCCTTTTATTAAAAAAATGGCCGAGAAACAGCCGAAAAAACCAGCTCCGTTCATTGATAAGCTGGCATTTGGTTCTTTTAGTAAAAAATTTCCTGAAGCAAGTTCCTTTAATTGGCTTTCTAAAAATCAAGCCAATGTCGCTGACTATGAAAATGACCCATTAATGGGCTTCGTATTTACCAATAATGGTTTTGCTACCCTTTTTTCGCTTGTTAAACGAGCCAATCAAAGGAATTGGTACCAAGCGATCCCAAAAGAATTGCCTATTTTAATCATTAGTGGCGCTGAAGACCCAGTTGGTGATTTCAGCAAGGGGCCAGCGAAAATTCAAAAGCAATTAAAGCATGCAGGTTTTCAGCACGTGACGTTACGACTATTTCCCACATTGCGTCATGAAATTTTATTAGAAACGGAAAAAGCTACAGTTTTTCAAGAAATTGGGCATTGGTTAACGGATTTAACGAATAAAAAAAGAAGGTTGATGTTGTGACATCAACCTTCTTTTTTAATCTATTTTCGTTAAACCGCCCATATAAGGACGTAGAACTTCTGGAATCGTTACGGTGCCATCTTCATTTTGATAATTTTCCAAAATGGCAGCCACTGTTCGACCAACAGCAAGTCCTGACCCATTAAGAGTGTGGGCATATTGAACATGACCCGTTTTATCACGATAACGAATCAACGCCCGACGTGCTTGGAAGTCTTCACAGTTTGAACAAGAACTAATTTCTCGATACGTTTTCTGTGCCGGAATCCAAACTTCTAAATCATAGGTTTTCGCTGCCGAGAAGCCCATGTCACCTGTCGAAAGAGTAATCACTCGATAAGGGAGGCCCAATTTTTCTAAAATGTCTCCAGCATTGTTGGTCATTTTTTCTAATTCTTCATAGGAGTGTTCTGCATCACTAAATTTAACCATTTCTACTTTATGGAACTGGTGTAAACGAATTAATCCTCGGGTATCACGACCTGCACTACCCGCTTCCGAGCGAAAAGAAGGACTTAAAGCAGTGAAATAAATCGGTAACTCTTGCGCATCTAAAATTTCATTATTATAGTAGTTAGTTAATGGGACTTCCGCTGTGGGGATCAGCGTCAAATCACTTTCTGCAACTTGGAAGACATCTTCTTTGAACTTAGGAAACTGACCAGTGCCAAACATTGCTTTGCTATTGACCAAATAAGGAGGAATCACCTCGGTATAACCATGTTCATTAACATGTTGATCTAACATAAAATTATAGACCGCTCGTTCTAAACGAGCCCCTAAGCCTTTGTAATAAAGAAAACGGCTACCAGATACTTTCGCGCCTCTTTCAAAATCTAAAATTCCTAAGGCTTCACCGATTTCCCAATGTGGTTTCGGTTCAAATGAAAAAGTTTTCGGCGTACTCCACCGCCGAACTTCTACGTTGGCGGCTTCGTCTGCGCCAACAGGTACGCTCTCATGAGGTAAGTTAGGCAGACGTTCTGCAATTGCTGTGCATTGTTCTTGCAAATGAACAACTTCTTGGTCTAAAACTTTAATTTGCTCGCTAACTTCTTGCATATTTAGCAACTGTTGTGAAGCATCTTTTTGTGCACGCTTTAATTGTGCAATTTCTCCTGACACCTGATTACGGTGTTTTTTCAGTTCTTCAACTTTAACAAGTAACGCTCTCCGTTCTTCATCTAAAGCCAAAAAGCGTAATAAAACTTCCTCGTCCACACCACGTGTTTTTAACTTTTTCTGTACCACTTCTACATTTTGGCGAATTTTTTTCATATCCAGCATCTTATTTCCCTCTTCATGATTAAATTTTAAACAATGGTGAATTTTACTTTTTCAAAAATTTCATTCTTCATTCGTTGGCCAGTCGCTGTGCCAGCTAAGCCACCTAAACCCGTTTCTCTCAATTCTCGTGGTAATTGACGGCCGACTTTATTCATGGCTTCCACCACTTCATCTGCTGGTATTTTATTTACAATTCCAGCTAAAGCCATATCTGCAGCGATTAACGCATTGCCTGCACCTACTGTATTTCGTTTGACACAAGGAATTTCGACTAACCCAGCCACTGGGTCACAAACTAAACCTAATAAATTCCCTAAAGCCATAGCAAAAGCTTCAGAAGATTGGCGTGGTGTTCCGCCAGCCGCTTCAACAGCTGCAGCGGCGGCCATCGCTGAAGCACTGCCTACTTCGGCTTGACATCCACCAACAGCACCAGCAATCATCGCATTGTTGGCTGTGACCATTCCAAATAAAGAACTGGTAAATAAGAAACGAATTTGTTGATCACGCGTTAAATTCAAGGTATTTTTAATCGCTGTTAAAACCCCTGGTAAGGTGCCACTTGCACCAGCAGTTGGCGTTGCGCAAACAACGCCCATTGCTGCATTGACTTCATTCGTACCTAGTGCGGCTTGAACTGCAGACATCATTAAATCACCTGATAACGTTTTGCCAGCTGCGCGGTATTTTTTTAAACGCGCTGCATCACCGCCCGTTAACCCAGTAGGAGAAAAAACGCCTGCTCCTTCTTGCGAGCGTTTGACAGCAGCATCCATGACATCCAAATTTTGACCCATCTGTGTCCAAATTTCTTCATAGCTTTTTTGGCTACGTTCCATTTCTTGCTCAATCATTAAATCAGAGATTTTTTTTCCTGTTTTTTCAGCTTTATCGATAAATTCTTCAATCGAAAGGTACATATGTCAAACTCCTATCATAATAAGATTATTTTCGATGTGTCATCTAGTGAAAACAGTTGTTCTTTCACCGAGGAAATTGGTGCCGAATCTAAGTCAAAGATGAATAAAATTTGATTCCCTTCCACATAACGAGACACCGCATTCACTTGAATATTATTTTTTTGTAACGTATCTTTAAAAGCTTGCATCGCCTGCTCTTCTTGATTAATGACTAACAAAATAGGTAAAGGACCATGTAGTTGGACATTGAAACCGTCTAATTCAATGTATTTCACCTCGATAGTGCCGCCACCTACAGAAATTCCTGTTAAATGAATTTCGTGCGTTGCATCACAGAGTGTCACACATGCTGTATTAGCATGCTTCACTGGACTTTCTTCACTCATTTCTAAAAATTGAATCTCAATTCCTTGTTCTTCCGCAAGTTCAATGGATTGTGTTACGTTGGCATCATCTGCTGCTAGTCCAAGAATTCCGCCAATAATTGCAAAATCAGTTCCATGTCCTTTATGCGTGTCTGCAAAAGATTCATAGTATTTAATCACAATTTTTTCTGGCGTTCCGCCGAATAACTTTCTTGCCGCTAAGCCAATCGCTAAGGCCCCAGCTGTATGCGAACTAGAAGGACCAATCATAATAGGACCGATAATGTCAAAACAACTTTTGTAGTTCATTACTTTGTTCACTTTTTTAGGTTTATTGATGGCCATAGCTGTGTTCATACGTAACTCCTCCTTTGGTTTTTACTGCTTCTTTTTCACTGGTTACTTCCGTCGTTCCTTCAAATTCTGGTGTATTATCCACCGCTTCAATTCTGTAACGTTTAAAGACCAGCGCACCTAAAAATCCAAACATCAGACTGACCACTGTGATAATCGCTACTGCTAGTAAAGTCGTTTGAATGGCATTGTTACCTAATGTCACAAGTAAACCAGCCCACGGCGTTGCCATTCCTGTCACAGGTACTTTTAAGCCAAAGAAAGTCACTACAATACCACTAACCATTCCTGAAATTAAATTCGTTGCGTAAATAGGAATTGGATTGGAGCTGATGATATCGACTTGTGTTAATGGCTCAATTGCCACAGCTAACGGGGTTGAAGCTGTGCCTAGTTTTAACTTTTTAAATAGCGCCGCATTGACAATGGAACTGCCGTAACAAGTCAACGCACCGACAGCCATTGGTACACCAGTCAAACCAATCAAGGCAGTTAAAACCATTGAACTTAACGGTGTCATACCAACAATCGGGATAATAGCACCTAAAATTGCGCCCATCACATATGGATTGCCATCTACTGCACTTAAAATCGTGCCCCCAATAACTTCTAGGACACCTAATACAACGGGTTGAATAAAACCAGCAACTAACGAAGCAGCGACTGGAATGACTAAAATAACGACTAATAAGTCAATCCCTTCTGGAATACGTTTTTGCATCTGCTCAACAACAAAAGATAAAAGATATGCGGTAATAAAGGCTGGTAACAAGCTGACTTTAATCAATGACAGACCTAAAATAATTGAAAAAACTGGACTAATCCCGAAAGCGAGCGGCACAAGAGCTCCAGCTGCTAAACCACCTAGACTACCCATAGTTTCACCAATTTGCGACACATAATCTAAATGAAAAACGCCGCCTACTGCATACCGCAAAAATGCCTCTGGTAGAAAGGTGGCACAAGCTGCACCAGACAAAGCACTTAAAGATTTTTTCCCTCGCGGTGCTTTAAAAGAGAATAGGGACATGCCACATAAAACTAAGACTAACATCAAGATTCCTGATAACGTTTTCATTTCTTTGCCTCCAACTATATTTTTTTATAACGGATGGTACTCCTGAATAAAATTTTTATTGCTCAACAAGTGAAAGAATGAGCGAGCATTTCGATGAACTAAAGTACAATGAGTAACAAAAATTTCATTCCACATTCAGAGTATACGACTAAACAAAAGTTTAGTCAATGTATTTTTTTAACGTAAAGAATCTTATTGCTTTTCCATTAAAAAAGTATTACACTAAAATTAATTTCAGTGTAGGGGAGGATATCACTTGGAGTCATATTTACGTTTAAGTGAAGTAGATAAACAAATCTTACATTCACATGCCTTAATGCTTGATGGATTAGGGAACTTCTTTGGTAGTACCCATGAAGTCATTCTTCATAGTTTAGAAAATTTGGAAAGTTCAGCTATCAAAGTCATCAATGGCCATTTCAGTAACCGCAAGGAAGGTGCCCCCATTACTGATATGGCGTTAAAAATGTTAAGTCAAGTAGAGTCGGAACATGATTACGCTGTGAAACCCTACTACAATAAAAATCAAAAAGGGGTTATTTTAAAATCTTCCACCATTCCAGTTATCGGTGAAAATGATCGTATTATTGGATTGATCTGTATCAATATGCATTTAGAAATGCCATTAATTGATTACTTGCAAGACTTATTACCTTCAGGACAACAAAATGATATGTCCCAAGAGCTTAAAAATTCTGAACATTTTTCTGACAATATTGACGAATTAATCACTACTTCACTGACAAAAGTAAAACAAGCAGTAGAAAGCGATCCAAATGTATCACATTTGAATCAAAATAAAGAAATTGTTATTCGTTTATATGATCAAGGAATTTTTAATCTCAAAGATTCTGTCATAAAGATTGCCGATCGATTAGGTATTTCAAAAAATACCATCTATTTACATATCCGCAATCATAAAAAAGAAGAAGCTTAAACCATCAAAGCCACCAACGCTAACTAGCGTTGGTGGCTTTGATCACTTCTCTTCTATTTTAATTTGGTAAATCAAACAAGTAAGGTGTCCCTATTTCTCCATTTAACGTAACATCTAAGCGATTTTTTGTGCCGGGAACTAAATTACTGGCTGTGAAATTCCCTTGGGCATCCGCAGTAAAACTTGCTAAAATCACCCGCGCATCATCTGCACGTGACACTAAAATAGTTGCATTCGGTGCTGTTTTACCAGAAATTGTCCCTTGTTTCGGATCAATCGTAATATTGCTAAAAGAAAGCGCTGCTTCTTGTCCTGAACTTGGAATATCAATTTGGACAGGTGCACTATTCCGTTGATCAACGGTTGCGATTAATTGAGTAGTCGCTCCCGCTCTGGGACTAATTACTGTAAAATTGCCATTGGCATCCGCATAAAAAACACCTGCTTGTGCAGAAGCATCACCGACTACCGTTGCTGTAATGGTTGCATTAGGTAATGTAGTACCATTAATTTCATTTCTTTCAGGATTGAAAACAACATTGGTAATTGTAATGTTTGTATCAGGTGCTTGGTTTTGAGGGACTTCATTCGTTTCATCAGTTCCTGCAGAAGGCTGCGTGACATTTTCTGACGGATTTTCCCCTGCCACATTAGAATTTTGACCCGCGACAGACGAATGACTATTTTTCATTTCTTGTTGACTAGAGGATTTTTGCGTGGCTTTCTTTGTTTCTTGCTTTGGCTTAGAATCATTTGTGCTTGCTGTTTTTTTGTTTCCACATCCTGCTAGACTTAAAGACAATACACTGAACGTTAACATACTGAACAAAGCAATTTTTTTCATTTTTCGTTACCTCCAGAAATCTTTTTGTAACATTAATGTAACATTGTTTTAAAAATCTAGCAATAATTTTTCAACCGTTTTCCTTTTTGTTTAAAAAGAAAAAATCTGCACAAAGGCATTTAGCCTTTGTGCAGGTTTTTATCTGCTAAATGGATTTAATGTTTGCGATAGCTTAAATAGTAAAAGCCAGAAACAAAAATGGCACCACCAATGATATTACCTAAATAAACAAAAATAAAATTACGGAAAAAGTCTCCCCACTGAACGCCGCCTTCAAAAATTGCGGCTGGAATGATGAATGCATTCGCCACACTATGCTGAAAGCCAATTGCAACAAAAATCATTACTGGAAACCAGATGCCTAATAGTTTCCCCGCTGCATCTTTCGCACCATAACAAAGCCATAAGGCCAGACCTACGAACCAGTTACAGCCAATACCTGAAATAATTGCTTGAAGCCAAGTTGCTGCAACTTTATGTTCTGCAAGAGAAAGAACCTGATTTAAATAGGCACCGCTACTGGTTAAACCTAAATAATGACCAAAAAAATAGGCAACAAATAGGGCGCCAACCATATTTGCCAATGTGATTGTGACCCAGTTCACGAGTAATTCTCTGAAAGAGACCTTTTTAGCAAACCAAGCCGTACTCACCGCCATCATATTTCCTGTGATTAACTCACCACCAGCCATTAAAATAACAATTAGACCAATTGGGAAAACCGCAGCTCCCACTAAAGCTTGAACACTGGCTAAATCTGCTGGAATAGAGGCGGAAACACGCACATAAGCCAAATAGCCGAGGGAAATCATAGCCCCGCCGATAAATCCTAAAATGAGTTTTGCTACCAAAGGCTTTTGAATTTTTTTCTGACCATTTTCAATACTGATACTTAAAATTTCATCTGGTGTATACAAATATTTCACTTCCTTTGTTTTTTGTCCTCCTTTACTT
>NZ_JAHLRI010000062.1:0-13100 GCF_018919685.1 Enterococcus sp. S183_ASV_20 | reverse complement strand
TGCTAAGACAGCGAGGAACTCAAGTCACTAGCCAGATTATTAAAGGAGAAAATGCACAACATAGCCAATTACATGAAAATCCTGAAGTAGATCAATTGCTAATTGAATTTCTATGGCCGAGTAAAAAATAGCAAAAAGGCACATGTTCCATAAAAAATGGAACATGTGCCTTTTTCTATACTTTGGCTAGCGAAATAGCTTTTTTCAGCTATAATAAATAAAATTATTTATTTTTAGGAGATATTGGAATGGAATCCTCATGATTTAAATAAGCACAAATCAAGGCTTCAAAGATGATTAATGTTTGGCCAAAAAACATTTGTGGCTGAGCGACACTTGTTGAAAACGGGCTGTAAGAGTCAGTTGAAAAAACGAGATCTGCCAGTCGACCAAGAGTTGAATTTTTGGCGCCAACAAAAGAAATGATAGGATGTTTTTTCTCTTTCGCAAGCAGAGCTGTTTCTTTTAAGTATTTTTCTTCACCAGAATGTGAAAGGATGATAAAAAGAAAATTCTGATTATTTTGACTATTTATCGAATGAGTATGGGCTGTTGTGATGCTGGGGATGCCATGAAAATTGAAAACTTCACTAATGTAAGCCGCCAAATGTCGTGAAAAGTCATGACCTAAAATAACAAATAAATGACTCTTGTGTTTGGCAAGCAGTTGACAAAACTCGTTGGTTGTTTCAAATGAAGGCGCTGTTTCAAAAGGGATTGGCTGAGAAAAATGGGCTTCTTTTAATTTGTAAATAAGTTCATTATAACCTGATAAATTTAATTTTTTGGCTAAACGAATGATGGAACTAGGCGAAGAAAAGCAGTGTTTGGCAACTTCTCGAATACTCAAATCGGCCGCGTTCGTACTTTGTTGATCCAAATAATACAAAATCTGACTTTCTGTTTTTGTTAAATGATACGTTTCTTTTAAGTAATCTAAGTTCATGAGCAAACCTCCTTTATCAGATTATAAATAATTTTGTGGGAAAAAGGTATCAAAAAATAAAAAAATGAGGTGTTTTTATGAAAAGTGCAACAAAGCAAAGGCTGTCTTTGGCAGCAATCATGGTTCTACTTCTCTCGGGCTGTGGAAGTGTTGGGAAAGAAACCAAAAAGCAAGAACAACAGGTATTACGGGTCGGGATTGATTCGGAATTATCAACGGCAGACGTGTCGTTGGCAATGGATAATACCGCAGCAGATGTAATGAGTCAAGTAGGAGAGGGACTTTTCTCCTTTGACGAAAAAGGAGAAGCGAAACCAGCATTGGCAACTGAAAAAGTACAGCCCTCCAATGATGGTTTAAGCTATACTTTTACGATTCGAAAAGATGCAAAATGGAGTAACGGCGAGCCAATCACAGCCAATGATTTTGAATACTCTTGGAAGCGCACAGTGGACCCAAAAACAGCTTCCCCGCAAGCGTATTACTTTGAAGGGATAAAAAATTATCGTGCTATTGTTGACGGTGGCAAATCTAAAGAAGAGTTAGGGGTAACAGCCATTGATGACCATACCTTGGAAGTAGAGCTAAGCTATCCTATGAGTTATTTTCAACAATTATTGGCGGTACCAGCTTTTTATCCTTTAAATGAAGCATTTGTCGAAAAAACGGGCAAAAACTATGGTACATCAGCTGAGTCAACACTTTACAATGGTGCCTTCACATTGGAAGGTTGGGATGGCACGAATAATACTTGGTCCTATGTGAAGAATAAAAATTATTGGGATCAAGCGAATGTTTCGCTAGATAAGGTGGATGTCCAAGTAGTTAAAGAAGTCAATACTGGGAAAAATCTTTTCGAAGGGAAAGAATTAGATGTTGTAAAAATTTCTGGAGAAATTGTTGCACAAGAACAAGGCAATGCAGCTTTGAAAATTCGTGAAATTCCTGGAACGTATTATATCCAATTAAATACGCAAAAAGATCTTTTGGCAAATAAGAATGCACGTCGAGCAATAGCATTATCATTGAATTCTGAGCGTTTAGCTAAAAATGTTTTAAATGATGGCTCAAAAAAAGCACTTGGCTTCGTGCCAACAGGTTTCACTAATCAAGAAACGCAAAAAGATTTTGCAGAGGAATTAGGAGATTTAAATCCTAGTGAACCAGAAAAAGCGAAAGAGTTATGGCAAACGGCTAAAAAAGAATTAGGAATTGAAAAAGCAGAGCTAACGATTTTAAGTTCGGATACAGAAAATGCTAAAAAAATCAGTGAGTATGTTCAAGGAGCTTTAGCAGATAATTTAGAAAATTTAACAGTCAATGTTTCGCCAGTTCCTTTTAATAATCGTTTAGAAAAAAGTCGCAGCGGAGATTTCGACATTGTGGTTGGTGGCTGGACGCCAGTATATGCTGATCCAATCGATTTCTTAAACCTATTGCAATCAAAAAATTCCAATAATTTTGGTAAATGGTCTAATAAGACCTTCGATCAGTTGCTTCAAGAAGCAAACGTAACTTATGCAAATAAATATGAAGAACGTTGGAAAACATTACAAAAAGCGGATCAATTGGTTGCGGAAGAAGCACCCCTAGTTCCTCTTTATCAATTAACAGAAGCACGCTTAGTGGACGATTCTGTCCAAAATTTAGTCTATGGTCCATTAGGTTCAGGCTATTACAAATCAGTCTCTATGAGTGACAAGTAAAGGTTGGGAAAAAATGAAAAAAAGTCAAGCTGTTCAATTAATTCAGGAACTTTCAAATGCTAATGGTGTTTCAGGTTTTGAAACAGAAGTCGTTAGAATCCTTCAACACGCAACTGCGGATTTTACTATTCAACGGCTAGATGCCATTAAAAATTTATATCTTGAGAAGAAAAATAATCTAAGTGAAGGTCCAGTTGTGCTTTTTGATGCTCATAGTGACGAAGTGGGTTTTATGATTCAAGCAATTAAAGAAAACGGCTTGTTGCGTTTTCTTCCGTTAGGTGGCTGGGTCCCTAATACGATTTCTGCACAAAAAGTTCGGATTCGTAACCGGGAAGGCACCTATCTGCCAGGCGTAGTTACTAGTCGGCCCCCTCATTTTATGACACCAGAGGAACGTCAGCGGCCATTAACCATTGCTGATTTGACGATCGACATTGGTGCTACCTCAAAAGAAGAAGTAATTGAAACGTACAAAATCGATCTTGGTGCACCGGTCATTCCAGATGTGACGTGTTGTTACAACGAACAGACAGATCTTTTTTTAGGAAAAGCTTTTGATTGTCGCATTGGCTGTGCTTGCTTAGTGGATGTCATGGAGGAGTTGAAAGAAGAGACGCTTCCATTCAAGTTAGTTGCGACAGTAACTGCACAAGAAGAAGTTGGCGAAAGAGGAGCACTTATTGCCGCAAAGCAAGTCAATCCTGATTTAGCTATTGTTTTCGAAGGCTGCCCGGCTGATGATACGGCAGAAACGCCAGAGATGATTCAATCAGCAATGGGAAAAGGACCGATGTTACGTTATTTTGATGTTTCTATGATTACGAATCCGGAATTTCAAGAGTATGCACTAGAGATTGCTAAAATACACAAAATTCCTGTTCAAGTTTCTGTTCGAAGTGGTGGTGGAACCAATGGCATGGCGATTACACAAGTTCAAGGAGCCCCGACGATTGTTGTAGGAATTCCTGTCCGTTACGCTCACACACCCCATTGCTATGTGGACTTTCAAGATTACCAAGCGGCGAAAGAATTAGTCATTCAATTAATCAAAAATTTAGACGCCGACAAAATTCAAGCACTGGTTCAGCCATTGTCAAAGGAGTGGAACAAATGAAGATTTATGTGTCATGCGATATTGAAGGATTAGCAGGTATTGCGACATTTGATATGGAAAAAGAAGACACCGTTTTATTCCGAGAATTATATCACCAACATGTGGCTTGGTTGATTGAAGGGATTCAACAGAGTGCCAAAAATGAACAAATTACAGAAATTACTATTGCCGATTCGCATAGCCGTGGATTGAATTTAGCTTATGCGCGCTTGGCAGAAATGGATGAACGAATTTCCTTAGTGAGCGGCTTTCCTCGCATGGATTATATGATGAGTGGCTTGGATAGTAGCTATGATGTAGTCTTTTTCTTAGGTTATCATGCCGGTATTGGTAAACAAAAAGGGAATATGGATCATGGGTATAGCGCTAGTGTTGCTTATGATTTAAAAATAAACGACTTAGCGATGAATGAAACGACAATTAATGCAGCTTACGCTAGCGAATTAGGTGTCCCTGTTGGTTTAATTATCGGTGAATCAGGCTTAGAGGAACAACTTTTTCAAGAAAAAATGATGCCCGAAGTTCCCTTTGTTTCCACCAAAGAATCTCTGGGACGTTATGCAATCAAAAATAGACCCATGCAACAAGTTCGGGAAGCTATCGTAGCGACTACAAGTCAGGTGTTAACTTCCTTTGCGTTGTCTGAATTACCCCGATATGCCTTGCAAACACCAGCAACTGTAAAATTGCAATGTGTGACGACAGCACAAGCAGATCGTATTGAAATGTTACCAATGATTAAACGCATTGATGGTAGAACCGTTTCATTTGTGGGTGAAACGATGAAAGATGTCATGAATGGAATTGTCGCTGTGGTTGGTTTAGGCGGAACAAGTTATTAAAGAAGAAGCTTACGGAAAAAACGAATGGACGTTTTTTTCTGTAAGCTTCTTGCTATAGTTATTTCTATTTTTGTTTCTCTAGAATTTCTTTGCTTAAACGTTGTGCAGTTGGTGTCACCGCAAGACCGCCTTCAGCGGTTTCCTTGAAAATTTGTGGCATTTGGCGACCCACTTGGTACATTGCGTGGATGACTTCATCTGGTGGAATGACACTTCGAATCCCCGCTAAAGCCATGTCAGCTGAGATGAAGGCTTGAGAAGAACCTAATGCATTTCGCTTCACGCAAGGGACTTCAACAAGTCCCGCAACAGGATCACAAATGAGGCCCATCATATTTTTTATCGTAATGGCCACAGCTTGAGCAGATTGATCAGGCGTACCGCCAGAAGCCGCAACTAAAGCGGCACTTGCCATTGCACTAGCAGAACCGACTTCAGCTTGACAACCACCTTCGGCACCACTGGTTGAGGCATTATTGGCAATCACTAAGCCAAAAGCCCCAGCTGTAAATAGAAAATCCAATTGTTGCTGATGCGTTAAATTTAAGCGATCAATAACTGCCAACAAGACGCCAGAAACTACTCCGGCACTGCCTGCGGTTGGTGTAGCACAAATCAAGCCCATTTTTGCATTAACTTCATTAACAGCAATCGCATTTCGCACGGCTTGTAAAATGGTCTCACCGCTTAAAAAGTTGCCTGAATGTATGTAATCATTTAAGCGGGTTGCATCGCCACCAGTTAGCCCTGTTACTGAGGTAACACCAGCGATTCCTTCAGCGACGGATTGTTTCATAACGGCTAGATTTTTTTCCATTGTTTCAATAATTCGTTCACGAGAATACCCGCCATGAGCCATTTCTGTTGCAATCATTAATTCGCTCACAGAAGGGTAATCTTTCGCTTGAGCTACCAAATCTTCAATTGAATAAAACATCGTATTACTCCTTTACGTTCATTTAGTCAAAATAGTTAACGCTATATATATGAGGGATTTCAGCTAATTGCATGACAATGTCACCGACTTCGGCTTGATCAACTTCAATAATCATAATCGCTTTTTCCCCTTTAGATTCTCGGGTAACGGTCATTGTACTAATATTGATATCGCTAGCTGAAAGGATGTTGGTCACCTTAGCAATCATGCCAGGAACATCTTGATGAACAACGATAAATGTTGGCGTGCCCATACTTAAAGACAATTTGAAGCCATTTAATTCAGAAATTTGAATGTTTCCACCACCAATTGAAATTCCTGTCACAGATAGTTTTCGGTCGCCAGAAGAAACCACAATTTTAACGGAATTAGGGTGGTCTGCTTTTTCACTTTTAGGAATAAAACAAACTTCCATTCCTTGTTCATAAGCAATTTCCAAAGAATTGGCTAGTTGCTCATCATCTGGTTCCATACCTAAAAGGCCGCCAACTAAGGCGATATCTGTTCCGTGACCACGATAAGTTTTGGCAAAAGACTCATATAAATAAATGTCAACGCTATCAGGTTGCTGTCCAAAAATACTCCGAACCACTTTTCCAATTCTTGCCGCTCCAGCTGTATGAGAACTGCTTGGACCAATCATAACGGGTCCGATAATATCAAAAACACTATTAAAGCGTAACTCTTCCATTTCAGCACCTTCTTCATTAGAATATGTTTTCATTGGAAGTCTAACACAAAAAATGGCGGGGAACTAGGCAATCGCTTGTGTTTTAGCGAATAATTTAAATTTTTATCAGAATGAAAGCAAGGGGCCTTCGTTGACAAATCAGTGAAGAGATGCTAAATTCTAGATAATAAAAGACGAAAAGAGGGATTCGTGCGTTGAAAATTTAAGTTAATTTTTTAGAGAAACTGTATAACTTTGCCTGAATATAACGGGTGGAGTGTGCGGATTTTCGGAAATTAGCTTAAAGAATTCAGCCACGGGTCTTTTTGTATACCTTGGATTGATGCCGCTGATTTCCGTAAAGCTGCATCAATTTTGCTTTATGGAGGTATATTTATGTCGAAAATTGAACTAAAACAACTATCTTTTGCCTATGATAATCAAGAAGTATTGCTTTTTGATCAGGCAAATATCACGATGGATACCAATTGGAAATTAGGATTGATTGGCCGCAATGGCCGTGGGAAAACAACCTTATTAAGATTGTTACAAAAGCAGTTGGATTACCAAGGAGAGATTCTTCATCAAGTCGATTTCGCCTATTTTCCACAAACAGTTGCAGAAGAACAACAGCTCACTTATTATGTCTTACAAGAGGTGACTTCTTTTGAACAGTGGAAATTAGAACGAGAATTAACGCTTTTAAACGTTGATCCTGAAGTTTTATGGCGTCCCTTTTCTTCTTTATCAGGCGGCGAAAAGACGAAAGTTTTATTAGGTCTTCTTTTTATTGAAGAAAATGCCTTTCCTTTAATTGACGAGCCAACAAATCATTTAGATCTAGCTGGCAGACAACAAGTGGCTGAATATTTGAAGAAAAAGAAACATGGATTTATTTTAGTCAGCCACGATCGGGCATTTGTTGATGAAGTGGTCGACCATATTTTGGCGATTGAAAAAAGTCAATTGACACTGTATCAAGGGAATTTTTCTATTTATGAAGAGCAAAAAAAATTAAGAGATGCTTTTGAACTAGCAGAAAATGAAAAAATCAAAAAAGAAGTCAATCGCTTGAAAGAAACCGCTCGTAAAAAAGCGGAATGGTCGATGAACCGTGAAGGTGATAAGTACGGCAACGCTAAGGAAAAAGGAAGCGGGGCGATTTTTGATACAGGAGCCATTGGTGCCCGGGCAGCGCGCGTAATGAAGCGCTCGAAACACATTCAGCAACGTGCCGAAACACAATTAGCAGAAAAAGAAAAACTATTAAAAGATCTGGAGTATATTGATCCTTTGTCAATGGATTATCAGCCAACGCATCACAAAACATTATTGACGGTGGAAGAGCTTCGTCTAGGCTACGAGAAAAATTGGCTATTTGCGCCAATTTCTTTTTCAATAAATGCGGGAGAAATTGTCGGAATAACAGGAAAAAATGGCTCAGGAAAATCGAGCTTAATTCAGTATTTATTGGATAATTTTTCCGGGGATTCAGAAGGCGAAGCCACTTTGGCTCACCAATTAACCATTTCTTATGTGCGCCAAGATTATGAAGACAATCAAGGAACTTTATCCGAATTTGCAGAGAAAAATCAGTTAGATTACTCCCAATTTTTAAATAACTTACGAAAACTTGGGATGGAGCGCGCCGTTTTCACTAATCGAATTGAACAAATGAGTATGGGGCAACGGAAAAAAGTAGAAGTAGCCAAATCATTGTCTCAATCAGCTGAACTTTATATTTGGGATGAACCCCTTAATTACTTGGATGTGTTTAATCATCAACAATTAGAAGCGCTAATCTTATCTGTGAAGCCTGCAATGCTAGTGATTGAGCATGATGCACATTTCATGAAGAAAATAACAGATAAAAAAATTGCCTTGAAATCATAAAAACATCTTGAAAAAGTAAAGGTAATCCTGTATAGTAATAGGGTATGTTTTAAATGTACGTTGAGTGGGAGGGGAAATCTCAACCCCATTAACCACGCACGAGAACTTAAGGAGGTATTTTCGTGGCTAAAAAAGTAGAAAAAATCGTTAAATTACAAATTCCTGCGGGGAAAGCAACACCAGCTCCACCAGTAGGTCCAGCGTTAGGTCAAGCAGGTATCAACATCATGGGATTCACTAAAGAATTCAATGCTCGTACAGCTGACCAAGCAGGCTTGATTATTCCAGTAGTAATCTCTGTATATGAAGATCGTTCATTTACATTCATTACTAAAACACCACCTGCTGCAGTCTTATTGAAAAAAGCTGCAAAAATCGAAAAAGGTTCAGGTGAACCAAACAAAACTAAAGTTGCAACAGTTTCAAGCGATCAAGTGAAAGAAATCGCTGAACTTAAAATGGCAGACCTAAACGCCGCTGACGTTGAAGCAGCAATGCGCATGGTTGCAGGAACTGCACGAAGCATGGGTATCATCGTAGAATAATTTTTATTCCACACTTACTCAAAGAAGTAGCTTCTCAGTTCGTTTCATATTTAAAGATATGAAAGACGTGGGAGGTACAACCGTTATAACCACAATCAAGGAGGAAACAAAATGGCTAAAAAGAGCAAAAAAATGCAAGAAGCATTGAAAAAAGTTGATGCTACAAAAGCTTACTCAGTTGAAGAAGCAGTAGCTTTAGCAAAAGATACAAACATCGCGAAATTTGACGCAACAGTTGAAGTTGCTTACAAATTGAACGTTGACCCTAAAAAAGCAGACCAACAAATCCGTGGAGCAGTTGTGCTTCCAAACGGAACTGGTAAAACACAAACTGTTTTAGTATTCGCTAAAGGCGAAAAAGCTAAAGAAGCTGAAGCTGCTGGTGCAGATTTCGTAGGCGACGACGACATGGTTGCAAAAATCCAAGGTGGATGGTTCGACTTTGACGTAGTTGTTGCGACTCCTGACATGATGGCTACAGTTGGTAAATTAGGCCGTGTCTTAGGACCAAAAGGTTTAATGCCAAACCCTAAAACTGGCACTGTAACAATGGACGTTACAAAAGCTGTTGAAGAAGTTAAAGCTGGTAAAGTAACTTACCGCGTTGACAAAGCTGGTAACATCCACGTACCAATCGGTAAAGTTTCATTTGATAACGAAAAATTGGTTGAAAACTTCAACACAATTAACGACGTATTATTGAAAGCTAAACCATCAACTGCTAAAGGTCAATACATCAAAAACATTTCAGTAACAACAACATTTGGACCTGGAATCCACGTTGACCAAGCTTCTTTCTAATTTGAAAGAAAATAATTAAAAAATTCTTGACTCACTCACTTACCCTATGGTAAAGTGAGTGAGGTTAATAATTAACTGTACCGAAGACAGTAGGTGACGCAAGTCTTAATTTCCTACCGAGGACAATTGTTGAGTTATATACAATTCGGTCCCTCTATGTCTACGGTGGCATGGAGTTTTGTTGTTTTACACGACTTTTTGAAAAAAAGCCGATGTAAAGCAATACTTGGCGAACGAAGTGAGCGAAGTTTCATTTGATTCTTCTACTTTACATAACGTAAACCAAGTCCAACTCCACCATCAAAATCAGGAGGTGAAATAAATGAGTGAAGCAGCAATCGCTAAAAAAGAAACCCTAGTTCAAGCAGCCGCTGAGAAATTTGAATCAGCAGCATCAGTTGTAATCGTGGACTACCGTGGTTTAACAGTTGAAGAAGTCACTAACTTACGTAAACAATTACGTGATGCAGGCGTAGAAATGAAAGTCATCAAAAACTCAATCCTTTCTCGTGCAGCTAAAAAAGTTGGTTTAGACGGCTTAGACGAAGTCTTTACAGGCCCAACTGCTGTCGCATTCAGCAACGACGATGTAGTAGCACCAGCTAAAATCATCGACGAATTTGCTAAAGATGCAAAAGCATTAGAAATCAAAGGTGGCGTCATCGAAGGAAAAGTTTCTTCAGTGGAACAAATTACTGCGTTGGCAAAACTACCAAACCGCGAAGGTTTACTATCTATGCTATTATCTGTATTACAAGCGCCAGTCCGCAACGTGGCTTACGCTGTCAAAGCAGTGGCAGAGAAAAACGAAGAAGTTGCTTAATTGCAGTCTAATTCAAACAAATAAAAAACAAACAATTTTAATTTAAATGGAGGAAATTCAAAATGGCATTAAACATTGAAAACATCGTTGCTGAGTTAGAAACAGCAACTATCTTAGAACTAAGCGAATTAGTTAAAGCTATCGAAGAAAAATTTGACGTATCAGCAGCAGCTCCTGTAGCAGTAGCTGGACCAGCAGCAGGTGGAGCAGCAGAAGAACAAACTGAATTCACTGTTGAATTAACAGCAGCTGGCGATCAAAAAGTTAAAGTTATCAAAGCAGTTCGTGAAGCAACTGGCTTAGGCTTGAAAGAAGCTAAAGCTGTAGTTGATGGCGCTCCTGCACCAGTTAAAGAAGCTGTTTCTAAAGAAGAAGCAGAAGCTTTAAAAGCTGCTTTAGAAGAAGTTGGCGCTTCAGTAACAGTAAAATAATTCATTCAACTTTTGAATGTTCGAGAACCCTTGTGTTGCAAGGGTTCTTTTTTATTAAGCTTTTAAATGGTGGTAAAGTTAGTGAATTGATTGTCAAAATAATCTTTTTGTTTAATAAAGATAAGCATTCCTAGCTAAAGAGAAAATCCAGAGGATCTTAACCTCTGGATTTGATAATTTTCTATAAGTTCTCGTTACCAATATTATTTGATAAAAAGCAAATTATTTAAATAATGACTGAATAGTAGTTCTACTTCTTTTTATTTTTTATAATGAATATACTAACTAAAGATAGTAAGATGATTCCAATGATAGTAAATAAAACTGATTTTTTTTCGCCAGTACTGGGAAATATCCCCTTTTTGTGCTCGATTGAACTTGATGTAGTAGCTTTCTTCGAACTGCTCGTAGTTGTTTGTAATGTAGATTCTGTATAAGTAGTATCCGAAGAAACACTTTCAGCACTTTGATTAATTGACGTATAATCGTTTGCTTTTATTTTATCTGCCATTGATGCTAAACCATAATCACCACGGACATCAGATGGGTAATTTTGGTTAGCGTAGTCTACCTTGACTTGATTAATTAAATCGACGAGTGTTTGATCGCTTAAATTATTTACAACATCACTATTTAAATCATATACATAAATTAACGAAAGTCGAATTTGAGGTAAATAATTTTTTAAGTCATCAATCGTTAATGTTGAGTAATCTGTAGAGTAGGAGTCCTCCGGGATAGGTTTCTCACCATATAATTTAGTAATCATTCTCGCTGTTCCACTGATGTCTTGGTTTGCAAAATGAAACGAAACTTTTTTTGCGTAGTCCAGTTCGTCATCAGATAAACGATTTATCAAGGTTTCTGTTAAACCATACATACCTACGTAATTAAGAAGTGTTTGACGAAGCGATGGAAGTTCCTCGCTTTCAGCTGTAAGTGCTGTTGAATCAGTTGAAGCATTAATTGTTGTTGCTGAAGTTTCTTGAGTTAAAGAAGTAACTGTTGACTTTTCCACAGAAGCTTCATTAGCCGAATCTTCTGCCCATACATTAGAAACTGATAGTGTGGTAATCGAAACAAAACAAAAGAGTCCTAAAAACATTTTTTTCATTTTAATCATTCCTTTCGTTACCTATTGTAACATTTTTGAAATATTTTTGTAACAATTAAATATTAAGAAAAGCTTAAGAATATATACTAGGTGATAAAAAATATAAATTTTAAACTATTAATCTATCAAAAATACGATCCGTAGAGACTATTACATTAGTTTCAAAATATTTCAAAGGTGTTGGTTAAAGAAGTACTGTATTCGCTTAATGGTAGTTTCGAGTAAATTAGTCATTATATAAAAGATTGACAAGTATGCTGCATAGCGAAAACTTCGTCAATCTTTTAAAAGGATAAAAATACAGATTTAAGAATAATGACAATTTGTTTTAAGTCAAAAACTGTTGACGATATTGTCGAGGTGTCATCTCTTTTTTCTGGAAGAAAAATTTTGAAAAATAAGAAGGTGAAGAAAAACCTGCTTCAAAACTGATTTCCGTGATGGTTAAGGAACTTTTTCTTAACAGAGAACAGGCTTTTTGCAATTTTAAGTTTTGTACATAAATACTAGGATTTGTTTGTTCATAACGCTGAAATAGCTTAAATAAATAGCTACGATCAATGTTATACTCAGAAGCTAATTGACTAATTGAAAGATTGTTTGAAAAATTTTCGTGAATATCCATTTTAATTTGGTTAAATAATTGTTGGCTTTGGTTTTCGTGCTGTGTAACGGAATGATGCTCTAGATAATTCAACAATTGAAAGCTTTCACTTAAACTGCCAAAATGATTATGTTTCTTCGCTTCTTGGTAAATATTTTTAAATAAACTTTCTAATTTCTTATCAACAGTTCCTTTTAAAATACAATTTTCGGTAGTCAGGCCTATTTTTTCTAAATACTGAGACGAAAGATCTCCAACAAAACCGACCCAATGATAGGTCCAAGGATTTTGCCGATTAGGATAATAAATATTGCGACAATTGGCTGGAATCATAAACAAATCGCCAGCGGTAATGTGTTGTTTTTCCATAAAGGGTGTTGAAAAATAACCTTCACCATCGCTACAATAATGCAAAACCCAATAATTAATAGGGGCAAACTCAGTTGGTTTTGTCGGGCGGCATTTTTCATAGCCAGCTTCATAAAGATGAAATTCTTGGCTAATAGGTTGATCATTAATCAGGATGCTGACATTATTTGTAAAAACATTTTGCATGCTATCACCTCTTTATAAGAGTATGTAAAGGCTTTCTAAAAGTCAACATCTTTACAAGAAATAGGCAACATTTTTTATTTTTAAAAAACTGTAAGCGTTTTACAATGTGTGAGTAC
>NZ_JAHLRI010000061.1:0-13254 GCF_018919685.1 Enterococcus sp. S183_ASV_20 | reverse complement strand
TTTCAATACTGATACTTAAAATTTCATCTGGTGTATACAAATATTTCACTTCCTTTGTTTTTTGTCCTCCTTTACTTTACCCTTATATCACAGAAATTCAAGTACTTTTGTGTGTTTTTTCACTAAAAACTGTAGTTCTTTTAATTTTATATGAAAACATCCTGAAACAAGTCCTATTTCTTGTTTCAGGATGTTTACTTATCCGTTTTTAAAGAGTTATCTTTTCACTTTAAAACAATAGGTTGCTATGGCTAACGATAAAAAGCTCAGGCCTAGAAAGCTCCCAACTGCTGAAGATTGTTCCCCTGTTTTGGGGAATTTTTTCTTGGCAATTTTGGTCGTATTATCCGCTTTTTTGACTGTTCCTGACGATTCTTGATTCGTCTGTATCTGTTTAGTTGCTTGGTTTTCTGCTACTGATTCCTTTGTTTGACTAGCCTTGGCAGAGGGCTTTGAATTACTTTGAGCGTCATTAGGATCTTGATTAGACTCTACCGCGTAAATGACAGAATTCTGGCCTTTGTTTTGGCTGCTTTCATTTACAGTGCTTGGGGTGCTACTCTCACTTGTACTGTTGGTTGCGCTGGTCGTACTTGAAGCACTACTTTCGCTGGTACTACTTGTTTTACTGGTTGTACTTGGTGTGTTGCTTTCATTTGTATTGCTTGTTTCACTTGTCGTACTTGAGGTACTACTTTCGCTGGTACTACTAGTTTCGCTGGTTGTGCTTGGCGTGTTGCTTTCACTCGTACTACTGCTCTCACTTGTCGTACTTGAGGTGCTGCTTTCGCTGGTATTACTGGTTTCGCTTGTTGTGCTTGGCGTGCTGCTTTCACTTGTACTACTGGTTTCGCTAGTTGTACTTGAGGTGCTGCTTTCACTCGTACTACTGCTCTCACTTGTCGTGCTTGCCGTGCTGCTTTCGCTGGTATTACTTGTTTCGCTTGTTGTGCTTGGCGTGCTGCTTTCACTCGTACTACTGCTCTCACTTGTCGTGCTTGGCGTGCTGCTTTCGCTGGTACTACTGCTTTCACTTGTCGTGCTTGAGGTGCTGCTTTCGCTTGTGTTACTAGTTGTCTCTGTTGATTTTTCAACTAACAGAAGTAACGCCGTTTTTATGGTTTGTGTTAATTGATTAATACGCTTTTGTGCATCTGCAGGCGTTTTAAAGCCACCAAGTGTTGGCTCTAATAATTCTTCATCTGACCAAGCAAGCAGTTGTTGTAACTGCTTAGAGCTTCTTTCGCCAGTTGTTGTATCTATTAAGGCTTCTTGCATGGCTTGCCAAGAGTCTGTGGTATATACAGATTCGTCTAATTTATGAACGCTTGCCAGTTCATTTTCTGCTTCTGCACGCTCTAGCGTGATATCGGCTTTTTTGACTAATACTTTCATTGCAGATTGCAAATTACTTGTTAACTGATCCACTTGTTCTTGAGTTTTGTCCCCACTCACCTGACCTTCTGCTAACAATTGTGTCGCCTGCTGATAATAGGAAGGAACAATCGTTTTAGGCCCAATGGCAGTGAATAGCTGCCAAGAGTAAACCGTATATTGGTTTGCTTCACCAATCGAAGCATAAACGGTTTGTAGTTGGGACAAATCAAGCTTTTTTGCCGGAGCCTCTACCGTCACCGGTACGTTCACTGTTACCAATGAACCTGTTTCATAAGTTAATTGAACAGTCACTTTTTGTTGGCCGATTTCATTTAAAACCTCTGGATTGACGATTTTAGCAGTTGGGACTGCTTCATCCGCGTCATTTGTATTAGCAACCAGTTGCTGCGGATCGATTGATTGTTCTTGCACAATCGTTGTAGCCACAGGGGTTGCTAAAGTATTTCTAACCGGAATTGGCGTATTTTTATATTGCTCATAAAGTGTTGGTGAAATTAACGATTCCCATGTTGCTGGCATTAAGCGATAGTCGGCCTCTGTCCAATTTTCTACCAATAATTGGCCGTTTTTAAGGCCATCATCTCGAGTATTGTCTTTCACAAAACTCGTTTCTGGTCGGAAACCACCGCCACTAGCGATTAACAATTCCCGACGTCGGTTTTGCGGAATATTGTGGTAGTTAACAAACTGATTGTTGATAAATACGCCATTGAACACATTGTTATTTCCTGTATGTCGATTGTATTCCATTCCAATTGCATATTGATTGTCCCAATACTTCCAATCAAAAATGTTATTAGCCACTAGCCAGTTGGATAATTCTGAAATAGCTCCCTCTGCTTGTGTTTCTGCCAAACCAATCTCTGGTGTTCCATACATAATGAGACCTGTATTTCGCAAATAATTATTCATAATCGTAATATTACGGCCTGATTTAAACTTAAATCCGCCAGCTGGACCATTTTGTAGTCCACGTAAATGATTCCCCACCACCGTGATGTTTTGAGCGCCACGGAAATAAATTGCATGATCTCCTACCAGACCATTCAAGTCTTCATTATCATAAGGTGAATAGAAAAAATTATGTTGAACAGTTACATCCTTCAGCATATTAAAAGAATTAACCCCGGTGGATAGATAGTTTTGTTCATTAGGTACTGAAATAGCACCAGCTTCAATGGCTGTTTGCAAACGTGTAATAGTCGCTGCTAAATCTGAACGACTGGTACTTTTAATTGCATCTAATTCTGTCACTTTTAATCCAAATAGATTGTCCACGATGTCTACATCTGACATATACTGGAAGCGACTTGGTGTTGAATAACCACCAATGTAAATCGCTCGGTTAAAATCAATCTTGGGTTGCATGTGTGCTTTGTCTCGCATGAAAATATTGCCTGAAATCTTAACGCCAATGTCTGCATTTAAATTGACCACAAATCCTTTTAATGGATTATAGAAGATATTATTTGCTAGCGTTAATTGATTCGTCAATTTCAAGGTCACATTGATGCCGTCAAAAGCAATATTTTGAAGTCGTACATTGGTTTTCGTTCCGTACGTAGTGTCTTTCAGTTGAATCGGTGTACCTGTAGCATTATGTAAAATAGTGGCTCCTGTTGTATCGCCAATTAATTGATAATTTGAAGAAATCGTAATATCTTTTGACAAAGCATAACTTCCCTGTGGTAAAAATAATGCGTTTCCTTCCTTTGCTGTCTGACTCAGCAACGTCTGTAACTTATCTGATTGATCTTCTGCACTATTAGGCACCATCGCTTGCGTACCAAAAATCGTTGTATCTGTTGCGTTAACTGGTTCAACCGCTTCGGTCACCATTGGTAGACCAACCACTGTTAATAAACCAAACAGAAGTATGAGCATTGTTTTCTTCATGGAGTTCCCTCTTTTCATTCCGTTACTTCTAACGGCTTATTTTGTAAAAGTTGATACAGCGTAATAACACGACTGTCTTCGTATGCATAAATTTTTTTGAATTTTGGATTCATATGTAAGATACTTGTTACCTTTAACAAGTTTTGATTTGTGACTTCTAATTCTAAGGCCTCAACCAATTCCTTTAATCGAACACCGGCACTATTTTCTTCACAACTTAAGATTTCTTCAATTTGTTCCATCCGTTTTTTCATTCTATCCCGCCTTCCTTCCCTTGCTCTTTCTATTATATAGAAAAATTCTTGTGAGAACCCTCAATATTTTTTAACTGCCTGTTAAAAAAAGTAGTAGTTCCTTTACTATCAATAGCTAATCATCTATTATTTACGATAAAAAAAGCAAAAAAAGTACCTTTTTGACATAATTTTCAGAAGAATTGACGCAGTATTTATTAAAAAACAACGAGAAAACGTCAATAAGTAGGTGTTGATTACCTACTTATTGACGTTTTCTTCTTGTCTTTTTTTACTTTTTAGAAAAATTTTTTTACAATTTATCGGACATATGCATCAAAAAAGCCCATTTTTTTGATTTTTTATTAAAGTGACGTGGTTCTTTTCTCGTTAATTTTTACTATTTTTTGGTTCAAACGATTATATTGCTCAAACGTTAACTCACTTGAAAGTAAAAAGATCTCTGGATGACCCGTTTCCACATCTGCCAAAGAAGTCACTAATAGTAAATCAATATTTTGCCATTCTTCTTTGCTTGCTTCACTGTATCGTAAAACTTCCAATGCATAGAACCGACGAAAATTATTTTCAATCGAAAGTTTCACCCGTTCTTCTTCCAGTACTGGCAAGCCTGATTTTAAACCTAAAACAATTTTTTGTTCGCGATGAATTAAATCATCGGAAAGCGCCAAAACACTAGAATAACGCAGAGCCAAAAATTCTTTATTTGTAAATAATTCATTGCCTGTTTGTTCGTAAAGTTGATTTAAGCCTTGGCTTAATTCTTCTAAAAGAACCGGATATTTTTCTTTAACTTTATTCCAAAAGACATTGTACATTTTCACATTTTGGACATAGTAAAGTTCGGCAAATAAATGTGTAGCAAACAAATAATAAAAAATTTGCGGACGAATTTTCTCCAATTGCGGCGTCATGTGTATTTCTTCTAATAAGAAATGTTGGACTAAATGAGTCAACATATAAACAGGCGCTTCAGACTCATCAAAATGCGCTAAAATTGCTTGTGCAGTGGCTTCATCTTGATAAAATTGGTCATTGGCTAACAAGAAAAAGTACACAAAAGTTAAATCGTTTTTGTTAAGGAAAAGGGTTGTAGCTGTCATCTCTTCTATAAAGGCCTGGTAATGTTTATTACCTTCTAAATAAGTTTCTTGCTCGGCTGAAGGTCGATATTCGGCGCCTTGCGCACTCCGGACTTTTGAGATAGCGACCATATATTTAACTCGGCGTGTCACCGTTTCCGCAACTTCTACGTTGAAAAAAGCCATCATTTTTTGGACAGTTTGTGCGACTTCCGTTTCTTGTATATAGTCAAAAGGCCAAGTATCACGGATTAAGTCCATAAAAATAGTGTAAGCAAAATGGCGCAAATACGCTTCATTGCCTTCAATTTTCCAGGTACTTTTATTAATTACTAAACCCAATGGTGCTAAAATTTCTGTAAACCCTTTGAGCAAGCGCCGAATCGTGGCATCACTAGTATGATACTTTGCTGTCGCTGGCACAATTCCATTAAATCGACCCCAGAATAAATCTTCCATTACTTGATAAGTTAAACTATCCCGAAAAATTGCTGTATAAAGTTTCTGGAACGCTTGGCTAGACGCCAAGTTCAAGCGATAACCATGCCCCTTTTCAAAAGCCAAAGAAGCATCATTATCCACAGCATAATACGTAATGTCATCTTTTAGAAGCTCTACGTATTTTTTGACTGATTTTTTGTTTAATTGTAATTCTTCTGCTAACTCATTGATGTCAATCCAGCCTTCATTAATTGGCAAGTTTCTTAAAATAATAATTTTAGAAACGACATCTGTATCGAATATATCAACATATTCATCCCATTTCACTGTTCACTCAACTGCCTCTCTTCTGTTCTATTGTACACAAAATGAGAAATCTATTCCACGAAAAAATAACAGTTGTTTCTTTTATTCTTTCGTAGATGTGGACGTTTCAGGAACAAACACGTTGAGTCCCCCAGCTTCCACCGTTACTTTAATCGGTAAATCATCGGTAGGGTCGCCATCTGTTCGTGTTTGGACTTTCTTGTCTTTTTCGCCACTAATTTTAAATTGACTCCCAGAGAAATACACGACACCAGGAATTTCATTTAATTGTCCTCTGATAATTTTAGGTAAATAATAGACAAACTTGTAAAAAACTAACTTAGGTAAAATGATAATGTGGACTTCGCCGTCATCTGGCGTAGCATTGGCATCGAAATTGGTAAAGCCACCAGCAGAATTCGTCATGGTCATCGTTAATAATTGGGCTTTGCCATGCCAACGTCTTTCATCGCCATCAATTTTTAGTTTGTATTTTTTCTTTTTCATTAATAAGCGGAAAAATTGCTTTGTAAAGGCTAAAGGACCATATTTTTGTTTCTCCTGTTGGGTCACATTTGCTGCTGTATCTGCTAATAGTCCAATCGTTAAGGTCGAAATCATCACATCTTGATTTACCATCCCGAAGTCAACTGGTGTGGTCTGTCCTGCCAAAATGGTCTCAAGGGCGTCTTCTTCTTTCAAAGGAATACTTAACACACGTGCAAAATTATTGACTGTTCCACCTGGAATAATCCCTATTTGATAGTCACGAATGGTGTCTTTAAAATTTTGAACGGCATGATGAATGGTCCCGTCACCACCAATGACGACCAAGACACCCACTTGATTTTCTTTGGCATTTTTCCGCATTTCTTCAGGATCAATGTCTGGATTGGAAGGTTGCAAAATAACCGCTTCCCCTTTCGCTTCTGCAGCTTTTTTAAAGCGTTCTGCAATCTCTTTACTTTCACTACTTCCTGAAGTTTCGTTGTATAAAACCATCATCTTTTTCATCATTCTATCCTCATATCTCTAACTAAATTTCTTGCACATGTAAAGTGTACAATATTTTAGCCAAAATACCTAAAGATAGCATCGAAAAACAAAGGCTGAGGCATAAGCGGTTATCTCCAAGAACCCAGTAAGTTCTGTTCAAAGGCTAAACTGCGATGAAGGCTTACCTGAGAATGTCAATAAGAAGGAGCTACTTTTGTTCAGTTGATTAGCTTAAGATGAAAAAACAGGCCATCCGTCGAAAGGACGGATGGCCTGTTTTTTTATAGCTTTTGCTTATTTCTTGCTCTTTTTATAGAAGAGCCAACTTGCCAAACCGATCAACAGGAGGCCGATAAAGACAAAGAAGTAATTGACTTGTGTGTTGGTTTTCGGTAAAACAAGCCAACCTGTCTCTCTAGCTGCTTGTTTCGTTGTTGGCTGATTTGGTTTTGTTTTTTTGGATACAGGTTGTTTCTCGTTAACAAACGTGCCCGCATCCACGAGTTCAGGTTTGTCTTTCGCTGTTGCTGCAATAGTAAATGCGACAGCTTGCTTAGACAGTTGGTAACCATCCGGTGCTTTTGTTTCCACAAAGGTATATTTTCCTGGTTGTAAGTGGTTCACTTGAACTAACCCTTGGTTGTCAGAACGTAATGAACGAGCGACAGTTTTCCCTGTCTCTGCATCTGTCACTTTAAATTCAGCACCTGCTAAGGCATTCTTTTGCTGATCAATTTTCACCAGCTTGGCAGCACCTTGGTAATTAATAAAAGGTGCTTTAAGTACCACAGTGGCTGGTTTGCCTTGGTTGTCTTTCGCAATCGTAAAGCTTGCGCTTGGCGTTTCATTAAGAAGATAGCCAGTTGGCGCTTGTGTCTCCACAAAACGATACGTTCCCGGTGCTAAGTTTTTCGCAATGACTTTGCCTTGCTTGTCAGACATCAGATTGGTTTGTCCAGCTACGGTTTGCCCTGTTTCATCAATGACCTTAAACACCGCACCTGCCAATGCTTCACCTGTTTCGTTTTCTTTGGTTAATTGAGCAGTTCCTTGATAATTGATAAGATCGCCTAAAGCAATTGGCTGCTCTTTTCCTAATTGGGCGGTTACATCAAATGGATGTGGCGTTGTGTCTAACAGATAGCCTGTTGGTGCTTTCGTTTCCACTAAAACGTAATGCCCTTCATTTAGCCCTTTAGCGTAAATTTCGCCAGTCTTATCCGTTGTTATTTCAGAAACCTTTTCTCCTGCACGATTCAAGAATGTTATCGGTGAACCTTGTGGCTGATTCTGCTCATCGGCATTGTAAATTGCAAAAACTGCACCCGCTAAGGCTTGACCTTGCTCGTTGACTTTACGTCCCGTTACTTCCGCTTGATAATTTACAAACTCTAACTCATCTAGTGGTTGTTTATCATTTGAATTCTTCTTCACTACAAAATAAATGGGTTGTTTATTGACGATATAGCCATCCGTTGCATCCATTTCATCTAATTCATAACTACCAGCGCCTAAATCCTCCATAGCCAATGAACCATCTTTTTCAGCAGTTACTTCTCTTTCAAAGATTTTTTCCCCGTTTTCGATTCGATACAATTTAAAAATCGTTCCTGGAAGTGGGTTCGCATTGGCATCAATTTTCTTAAAGACGGCACGTCCTTTGAAATTGGCGAAGGCCCCTAATTGGAAGATCTCTGGATCACCTTTGAAATCACCACGAATTTCTACTTTTACTAATTCAGGATAAATAATATAATCTGCGCCATCTGGTAATTTTGGTGCTTTGATTTCTTTATAATAATAGGTACCTGGCGCCAAGTCTCTAAAGATAATTTTGCCATCTTTGCCACTCGTTGCTGTAATCCCTAATGATTGTTTATTGTGATCATATAATTCAAAAACAGCACCTGCTAATGGTTGGTCTGCGCTATTCGTTTTCACGATTTGGAAAGCCCCTTTGTAATTCACAAAGTTGTCACTAGCAACCACGACCGCTGGTTTACCAGCATTTTTCTCAGCAATTTCAAATGGGACTGGCGTGGTATTTAATAAATAGCCTGTTGGCGCTTTGGTTTCTACAAAGCGATATTTTCCTGGGGCTAAGTGCTCTGCAACAATTTCCCCTTGATTATTTGTCGTCAAGCCTGTTTGAATCGTTTGTCCCTTCGCATCAAGCACTTTAAATGTCGCACCACTTAATAAGTGTCCATTCACATCTTTTTTGATTAATTTAGCTGCGCCTTGATAGTTAACAAAGTTAGCCGTTGCTATAACTGTTGCTGGTTTGCCCCGATCGCTTGCTGCAATCGTGAAAGCACTTGGTTCAGTGTTTAAAAGGTACCCTGCTGGCGCTTTAGTTTCCACAAATTGATATTTGCCTGGGGCTAAATCCGTTACTGTGACTTTTCCGTCTGCATCCGAAACTAAGTGTTCTCGAACCACTTGTCCTGTGGCATTAAGGACCGAAAATTCAGCACCTGCTAATGGATTACCTGCTTGATCTTTTTTAATTAGTTCAGCAGAACCTTGGTAATTAAGCATTTTAACATGAACATCACGAATTTGTCCGCTCGTGTTTTGTGTCACAATGAATCGTTTGGGTGTCGTGTCTAAAAGATAGCCTGTCGGTGCTTCGATTTCTGTGAACTGATAAAGCCCTGGTTTTAAACTATCCACCTCTAACTGGCCATTTGCGTTGGTTCGATCCGGCGCAAGGGGAACTTCTTCCCAATGAGTAAACGGCGTGGTTACGGCATGCTCTAATTTAAAGCGTGCATTGACTAACTTTTTGCCCTTCTCATCTGTTTTTTCTAAAATTACTTTATTGACATCGTTTTTAATAATGGTTGGTTGTGCTCCTTCGGCTGAAGTTTCTTCATCAATAGTAATGACTCGGCCTTTAGCTAATTCGTCCGAAACTGTATAGCCTTCTGGTGCTTTCGTCTCCACCAAAATGTATTGCCCTTGTGGCAACCCACCAAATGTGATAACCTCGGTGGCATCTACTGTACCTTCACGTAGGACTTGTGTTTTGGCTTGGTCCCAAATTTGGAAATGGGCGCCTGCTAAAATAGTCGTCCCATCCATGGCTGTTTTCTTCAGCTGAATTTTGCCTTTAGTCCCTGTGGCATGCCCGCCACTGTGATCAATGTCAACGACCACATCGCCATTGTCATCCCCATGAACGACTTCTGAACCATTTCCAGTAATTGACACTTGGTTGGATACCGTGTCTGTACTCCCCGCCGCTGAAGAAGTCACTAAACTACGATATTCCATATAATAAGGTGCTTCAATATGGGCCATTTTAACGACAATTTTTTGTTGTCCTGTTTCATTATCGGTGGTAACTTCCAATGTGTAATCTTTTCCTTCTTCTAAAATAACAGATTTATCTGGGGTAATAGTTCCGTCTTCTGTTACGTTGGTACCGTAAATCACCAATGACTTGGGATCTAATACTTGGTTTGGTGAGGGTGTATCAGTAATAACCACATCGTCTAAAACCGATTGGGCGCCATTGATCATTACATGCCAGTACACATGATCTGGATCATCTTTGTGGTATTCGCCACCTTTTTTCACTGATTCGCCACCATGTTGAATAGAAACTTTTCCTGTCACATCACGTGAAGAACCTTGGTTTGTATAAGATGCGGTATTGTCATAGCTAGCCGAACCTTCGATAACTTTTTCATCAACAGACGTCTTAAATTCAATCACATACGTACGACTATCATTAGGAAAATCAACACGCCAAGTATTTTGGTTTTTCTCGCTTGGTTCTTCCATTGTGATATCCGTCAACGGTTGCGTTGGTTTCACTTTTTCAACCGAACCATCTGGTTTTGTATTGCCTTCATAGACTTTCAAGCTCCCAGCCAAATAGGTTTGATTGGCTAAAATTGGATCCGTCAAAAAGGCGTCGACTAAACGATTATTACTTAAATTAACCGCAATCGTCCAAGTGATTTCTTTGGTGACGGCATTGTAAACACCGCTTTTTTGCGCATTTAAATCAAAAGCAGGTAAAGGTTTAAACGGTTTATTATCCTCTGAGTGATGATTGTTTCCTGCTTCATCCATCCAATCAATGGCAGCGGTATTTCGGTAATGGTCCAATGCAGGATTGTTAGCATCTAACTCGGTAACATCGAAAAAGGTATTATAGGTTACGTAAAAGGCATCACTTGTTTTGGCATACGCCCCCATGAAACTTAACTTAAAGCCTGTTTCACCTTCTGCATTACGAGTTATTTCTACCATGAAATCCTTGCCTAACGTCAACTGAGCACCAGTGGTTGTATCTTTAACAACCAACGAATTGGGTACCATAGTTAAGCCAGGAACTGGTTCGTACGTATCCGTAATCACGGCATTTTCCATCAAATAATTATTTTGATTCACAGCTAACGTCCAACCAATCGTTGAATTTTGATAATCCACTGCACCAGTGTTTTTAATAATATTTTGTTGACTGGCTGTGCCATCACCTTCTGAATGCTGACCAGTGCCAACATCCACACGATTATTCACGGCAACATCGCCTTCGACAATTCCATCAACTTTGGTTTTATAATCAATCTTGACTGCACCATTCACATCATGTAAAAAGTCAATTGCAAAGGAACCGTCTCCGTTGATTACCACTTTGTAATCTTTTCCTTCCACAAGTTCTGCTCCAACGACTTCATTTCCTTTGTCATCAAATGTCACTGAATATAAATGTAAAGAATCTGGTTCAAACGTTAAATTATCGCCCATTGTGTCTGTAATGACTGCTTGGTCTTTTGGAATGGTTTGTTCACCATAGTTGTAGTTAATTTCCCAAGTGAATTCTTGATTGGCTTCGTCGTAATCTATATTGCGCTTGTCTAATATTTTGCCATATGTGGCGGTAACAGTTGCTTCAGCATCTAACCCATTTGGATTATTATCACTTGTTAACGTCGCGTGATTTTTAAAAGGCACATCGCCGCCGCCATCTGGAATAACCGCCTCGTCAATCGTCGTTTGGTACTCAAGACGATACGCTTTGTTGGTGTCACCTTTAATCGTCACATTGCCATTTTTATCAACGGTATATTCATCTGGACTAAGTTCGCGACCCACTTCTTTAATTGCTCCATCAAGATTCATCACTAACTCATAGACTTTCACGGACTTAAAGGTATTCCCTGTTGGCCATGTTTCCGTCACAGTTGGATTTGTTTGATCTTTCATCGCTTGATTGATATCTACCGTCCAAGTAATCGCACTAGGATTGGGCGTTCGATCAAAATGGCCTTGTTTATCAATTTGTTGTTCGGTATCTGGGACAATTGGAATCACTACAGGCGGCAAATCTTCTTGTGTAGGAATATCAATCACCCAATCTCCTGGGCCCCGCCCATCTGAATCATTCAAATGAGTATCTAAAGAAAAGTCCCCGTGAATGTCACTTTCAGACGTGATTCGCTCATTAAAGGTAAAACGAACCGTACCATCTTCACTAATTGTGTAGGTTCCATAGACATTGCCTTCTGCATCAACTAAATCACCTGAACCTGGTTTATTAGGTTTCAAATTGCCAGGTAATTGAAACTCGAAGTAATCGCCTGCTTTCATTTGTTCCCGCACATCTTCTGGAATCGACCAGTTAAAGTTCCAATGAATGGTCACATCTTCTTTATACGGCGGTGTTGCTGGTGTGCCATCAGGATTTAAATAAATCGGATCTTCAAAATTATCGATAATCGTTGTTTCATCACCTGTAAAATAGTCACTGATATCTGTTGGTCCTGCTACGCGCGGTTTGACAGTCGTAGACTCGGTTGTTTTACTTTCTATCGCTTTTGTCGTGCTGGCGACAGTTTCTTCGGACGAACGAGAAACAGAGGAGTTTGTAGATGCTTCTTCTGTTGAACCTTCATTCGCTGATGCGGCTGGCGAACTCGTGATTGCCGTTGATTCTGTCGGATCAGTACCAGTATTTAACGTCAACGCTCGTTGCTGTTGTCCATAAGAAAACGTCACATCTTCTGTAGCTGTAGGGTTCAACGTTAAGACTAACGTATCTGCTAACGCTTGCTGATTCAATTCAATTTGAATCTGTTTCTTCTGGTCATCCACTTGAATCTTGCGCGTATTATTGGGCGCTGCCCAATGTGCAGCTTTGATTGACACATTGGCACTGTAATGCACTACAACCTCTTGTGTTACTGGTTGTGCTTTTCCTTGAAGCGCTAAGGTCATTTCTTGTTGGCTGGTTTGCTTCACTTCTCCTAACGTTAACTGGCCATCGCTGTTAACATCTTCCGCCAAAGCCATGAGTGGTGTGCCATAATTTAGAACAAGTAACAAACACATCAACCCGTAGAGCCAACGGTTTACCATTGGTCCATTCTTTCTCATTTCTTTCATCCTTCCTCTACTAACGACACATAGAAGAGAACGTTCACTTCGTACCAATTTTTTATTTTAAACCAAATAAGTGAGTGCTCTTCTGTTGTCTTTCTTCCTTGCTAAAACAGACAGCCAACACACCTTTTCTTTTTATCTCCTCAAAACGCACTCTTGCTTCGAATGCGGATTCATTTTCTGCTTTTTCCTATAGACTCTTCTATAAGAATAAGAAGAGTATAACGAGATTTTTCAGCAAAAATTATCAACAACTTCTCCTCCAAATAGAAAAAGTTGATGAAATCCCAGAAACCCTTTTCATCTTTATGAAAACACGTCCTTATCCTTTCTTATTTTTACTATTCCTTCTTCCACTATACCGTTTTTTTTAATTTTTTTCATAAGAACTAACCAGACAAAAAAGCCTATTTGTATAAGCTATTTAAGCTAAAAAATCAATAGACTCAAATTATCATTTTTGTTATTTAAATGTTTTATAT
>NZ_JAHLRI010000060.1:0-13381 GCF_018919685.1 Enterococcus sp. S183_ASV_20 | reverse complement strand
ATTAATGTCTTTGATATTCCAAAAGAAAAAGAAAAAGTCGCTGTCGGTGCGGCCGGCGCGATTGGGACCTTATTAGCAGTCGTGGGGATTTTAAATTACTTTACGCCGATTATGTCTGTCCTTTCTGCGATGGTTCCACCAGTGGCTGGTGTAATGATTGCTGCCTATTGGTTGATTAACAAAGGCAATCGAACCAAATGGCAGCCAACGCCTGGCGTGAATAAATTAGGTGTTTTTTCATGGCTAATTGGTGCTGCAGTGGGGGGCATTCCGGTGATTATGAGTTTCTTTCCCAATGCCCCTCAATTGCCTAACCAACCGCTAATTGGCATTGTTTTATCGTTTGTTATTTATTATTTCGGTGCAAAACGTCAACAGACGAACACCGAATCATTAGAAATGGAATGAAGAAGAGGAGTGTCGGAGAATGCGTTATTTAGATGCAGAAGCAATTGAGAATATAGCTACAGGAGCAGCTTTTTTAGGGACAGGAGGTGGCGGTGATCCCTACATTGGTAAAATGATGGCTTTGTCCGCCATCGAAGAAAACGGACCTGTCAAACTGGTTTCTCCAGAAGAAATTGCCGCGGAGGATTTTTTCCTACCCGCCGCAATGATGGGTGCCCCATCTGTCGCAATTGAAAAATTTCCCAAAGGCGACGAATTCGTCCGTGTCTTTGAGAAGTTAGGAAAATATTTAGACCAAGAAACGATTGCGGGAACCTTTCCAATGGAAGCTGGGGGCGTCAATTCAATGATTCCAATTGTTGTTGCAGCGAAGCTAGGCATTCCCTTGGTGGATTGTGATGGTATGGGTCGGGCCTTTCCAGAATTGCCTATGGTAACGTTCCATTTGAATGGGATGTCAGCGACCCCTATGGCAATTACCGATGAAAAAGGAAATATCGGCATTATGGAAACGATTGATAATACTTGGACAGAACGTCTTGCTCGTGTTCAAACGGTTGAAATGGGCGCCAGTGCTTTAGTGAGCATTTATCCCGCGACAGGCAAACAATTACAAGACTATGGTATTCACAACATCGTGACATTATCAGAAGAAATTGGCAAAGTGATTCGAGGTACCTATGCAGATGAACAAGAAAAACGCCAAGCATTAGTAGAAGTTACGGATGGCTTTGAATTGTTCCAAGGAAAAATTCTAGATGTAGAACGAGAAGTAAAAGGTGGCTTCAATTTGGGACGTGTCAAATTGAGTGGCTTAAACAGTGATGCTGGTTCAGAAGCAGTCGTCCATTTTCAAAATGAAAATTTAATTGCCGAGAAAGATGGTCAGGTGATTGCGATGACGCCTGATTTGATTTGTATGGTAGATTTAGAAACTTTAACGCCTGTGACAACAGAAAGCTTGAAATACGGCAAACGTGTCCAAGTAATGGGCTTGAAAGCGAATGCTGCTTGGCGAACGAAAAAAGGTATCGAAACAGTGGGTCCTCGGTATTTCGGCTACGAAATGGATTATCAACCACTAGAAAACTTAGTAGCGAAGGAGGACAAATAAATGTATAAAATCGGTATCGATGTCGGCGGCACAAATACAGATGCTGTTATTTTAGATCATCAATTAAACTTGATTCATTCAGTGAAAGTTCCAACAACCGATGATATTCAAACAGGGATTGCCGGTGCCTTAAATAAAGTCTTGGCAGAATCAGCAGTGGACCCAACTAAAGTCACACATGCAATGTTGGGCACGACCCAATGTACGAATGCCATTGTTGAGCGAAAAAAATTAGCAAAAGTTGGGGTCCTTCGTTTGGGCTATCCAGCAACCGCTTCGGTCTTGCCTTACACAGCTTGGCCCAAGGATTTAGTGGCCACTCTTTCAGAAACGTATGCTTTAGCACATGGCGGCTACGAATATGATGGACAACCATTGACTGCACTGGACGAAGAAGAATTACGTGGGATTTTGGCCTCTTGGCGAGGAGAAGTAGAGGCAATCGCAGTAATTGGCGTTTTTTCTTCTTTAAAAAATGACCAAGAATTGTTTGTTCAAGCGCTTGCGAAGGAAGTGTTAGGAGCAGATGTTCCTGTATCTTGCTCCTCAATGATTGGGTCTGTCGGTTTAATTGAACGGGAAAATGCGACAATTTTGAATGCTGCGTTGCACAAAGTAATTAAAGTGACCAGCGAAGGCTTTGAACAAGCCTTAGAACAAGAAAAAATTCATCACGCCCAAGTGTACTTATGTCAAAATGATGGTACGTTAATGTCGTTAACGTATGCCAAACAGTTTCCTATTTTAACCATTGCTTGTGGACCAACCAATAGTATTCGTGGGGCTTCTTACTTAGCCGGCTTGAAAGATGCGGTTGTCTTAGATGTTGGTGGCACAACGTCCGACATTGGCGTGTTAGTGGATGGCTTTCCAAGAGAATCTTCACTGGCCGTTGATGTTGGCGGGGTACGGACCAATTTTAGAATGCCAGATATCGTGTCAATCGGTGTCGGCGGCGGTAGCCTAGTGCGTGAACAACCAGATGGTTCTGTGACAGTTGGCCCCGATAGTGTCGGCTACCGTATTACACAAGAGGCCCTTGTTTTTGGCGGCACACAATTAACGACCACTGATATTGCGGTTCGCTTAGGCCATGCCCAAGTCGGTGATCCTAGCAAAGTGGCTCATTTAGACCAAGCGTTTGCGGAAAAAGTGTACCAAAAAATTGGCGAATTGGTCAGTGAAGCGATTGATCGCATGAAAACCAGTTCCGCAGACGTGACGGTCGTTTTAGTTGGTGGTGGGAGTATTATCATCCCCGAAGAATTGACAGGCGTTAAAGCGCTAATTCGCAACGAAAACGGGGCAGTGGCGAATGCCATCGGTGCCTCTATCGCTCAAATTAGCGGACAATACGAACAAATTTATGTCTATTCAAAAATCCAACGGGACGCGGCGTTGGCCGATGCCCAAGAAAAAGCCGTCCAACAAGCCGAACTTGCGGGTGCAGTCCCTGGCACAATCGAGTTAGTCGAGGTGGAAGAAACACCACTCGCCTATCATCCAGAAAATGCAACACGCTTACGAGTAAAAGTGGTTGGGAACATGTATTAAAAGAAAGGAAATCCTCTAGCATATGAGGGTTTCCTTTTTGTGCTATAGTCTCATCTTTACTTTCGAGTCAATTCAGTTTCAATGCGTTTTAAAATCCTCTTGTTCGCAATTATACCAAGTTCTTCTGTTGAGTTAAGCATATAAATCGTTGATTTCCCATTTCCTTTGTTTAACAAAGTACCTTGTTGGACTAAGCTGGTAACGGTTTTTCTAATTTTATAGTCAGAGTACCCACTATTTTTTTGAATATCTTTAATTTTTGCTTGTCCGTGATCCATCAAGTATAAAATAATTAATTGTTCAATATCAGTATAACCTTTTAGGCTATCTTTCATATTAATTTTCCAGATTTTGATAGTGGTTGCATCGAAATAGGTATCAATATCAGGTGCTTTTAAACTATTTTTAGTCGCTGCATCTATTATTCTAGGTCCTCCAGACCCTGCCTTCTCAGCAATTCCTACTCTCCTAAACAAAGTTGAAATAATCGGATTTCTAGTGACTGAATAACTTCCATGAATAAATTCTTCTTTAGACACTTTCATTTCTCCTGGATTGTAGAACTCAATATAATCATCGTAATCTGCAATCTTAATGACATGATCTGAATCATAATACGCATGCATTAAGACATTTACCAAAGCTTCTTTTAGTGATAATAATAGATCTGATTTATAGGAACCGCGAGTCATATCTTGTGATTGTCTAAAAGTATCAGGAATTGCGAGAGCGAATTTTTCAATGACAATAGTGTAAAAAGAGAAAATATTCATCTCTGGATAGTTCATATCACCTGTGGAAACTCTATCTAACCAATCGCTATCTAATGAACTTTTTTTCTTAAAATAATCCAATTGAAACTTTTTAAACCTGTCTGTAATTGAATGATATTTTCCGAAAAATAATAGTCCGCCAGTTGTTAATTTATATACATTATCGCTGTTCATTCTATCCTTTTTCAGGACACCCAAATTTATAAGTAACTCTTCATCTGAATAATCTAAGTATTTTTGCTCCTGAGTATTTTTATAAAGTAATTCTCTATATTCTTGAATTGTTTTTGTGTTTAAATCGTCCAGGGTATAATTATTTAGTAGCTCAGTATCTATATCGTTCTGAGAATCGACAATTAGGTATTTAAATTGATTATCATCTGCTTTTCGATCGCCATCATCTGTTCTTATGTAGGTGTTCGTTTTATTTCCATTTAGATAAATAGGTCTTCTTTCAAATGAAGCTTTTGGGACTTTAATTTGTATAATTGATTTTCCAGCAACTTTTAATGTAATAACATCTTCATTACTCAATAAATTAGCGCTCACTTTTTTCTTGTCGTGAATAAGATTCCAAAAATCCCTAAGGATCATTTCTGGCTTATCAACGCCAACAACTCTATAGCTGTTGGGTATTTCTTCTACCCCTAAAATAATTATACCACCCTTAGTATTTGCAAATGCGCTGTATGTACTCCAGATATCTTTGGAAAGAGAAGTCTGTGATTTTTTGTACTCTAATTGCCAACTTTCTTTTGGATGTGAAAAGATTTCGTCTTTTAATTCTATAAATTGATTCATACGTCCCCTCCTTAGTAATAAATTCAAAAGTAAATCAAAAGTAAAAAAACTGAGTGGTATCAAGCTTTTGAGTGATTTTTTCAAAAGAAAAAGTCATTTTTGAAAAGAAAACCAAAAGAATTGACATATAGATAAAATGTGGTATAATTTTAGGTTTCAATAATTAAATTGTATCATTAAAAAACTTTTTTTTCTAGAAGATTTTAGCAAGAAGTAGTTAAATGAACCAAGTAAATCAATCATAACTAGGAATTCCCTTCGACAATGCTACGATTGAATTCCTTTCCCCCAGTGCTTTTATGGAACGAATCCATGAAACAGAAGCGGCAGAAAACTAAACAAAAGTAAGTAATACGACTGTCTTTTTTTGCTATTTTTTGCGATAATAAAGGAGAAAGTTCAAATTGAAAGGGAGCCAGAATAAATGAAAACCTATGATTATATTGTTATTGGTGGCGGTAGTGGCGGGATTGCTTCTGCTAACCGCGCAGGAATGCACGGAGCCAACGTCCTTTTAATTGAGGGCAACGAAATTGGTGGGACCTGTGTCAACGTTGGTTGTGTGCCTAAAAAAGTCATGTGGCAAGCCAGCAGCATGATGGAAATGATGGAAAGAGACACAGCAGGCTACGGGTTTGATGTTGAAATCAAAAATTTTAGCTTTAAACAATTAGTTGAAAATCGTGAAAAATATATCGACTTCTTACATGGTGCGTATAATCGTGGTTTAGACAGTAACAACATTGAACGTATCCATGGTTACGCTACGTTTACTGGGGAGCAAACAATTGAAGTCAATGGGACAGAATATACGGCGCCGCACATTTTAATCGCGACAGGTGGTCGTCCGAAAAAACTAGGTATTCCAGGAGAAGAATATGCCTTAGATTCAAACGGCTTCTTTGCGTTAGAAGAAATGCCAAAACGTGTGGTCTTTGTGGGTGCAGGTTACATCGCAGCCGAATTAGCAGGAACCTTACATGGCTTAGGCGCAGAAACACATTGGGCCTTCCGTCATGAACGACCATTACGAAGCTTTGATGACATGCTTTCTGAAAAAGTCGTAGAACGCTATCAAGAAATGGGCATGCAAATTCATCCGAATGCAACACCAGCTAAAATTGAAAAAACGGCGCAGAATGAGTACGTTATTACATTTGAAAATGGTGAATCAATCACGACAGATGCCGTGATTTTCGGGACAGGCCGTCAGCCGAACACGGATCAATTAGGCTTAGAAAATACGAAAGTAGCTCTTGATGAAAAAGGCTACGTCAAAGTAGATAAATTCCAAAATACCACGCAAAATGGCATCTACGCAGTCGGCGATGTCATTGGGAAAATCGACTTAACGCCAGTCGCGATTGCCGCTGGTCGGCGCCTGTCTGAACGTTTATTTAACGGACAGACCGATTTATATTTGGATTATAACTTGGTACCAACGGTGGTCTTTACCCATCCACCAGTTGCGACAATTGGCTTGACGGAAAAAGCAGCGCTTGAAGAATATGGTGAAGACCAAGTGAAAATCTATCGCTCTAGCTTTACGCCAATGTATTTCGCTTTAGGAGAATACCGTCAAAAATGCGACATGAAATTAATCTGTGTCGGCAAAGAAGAAAAAATTGTCGGTTTGCATGGCATCGGCATCGGTGTTGACGAAATGCTACAAGGCTTTGCAGTCGCTATTAAAATGGGCGCGACCAAAGCAGATTTTGATAATACTGTTGCGATTCATCCAACAGGCTCAGAAGAATTTGTAACAATGCGATAAAAGGCGAATAAACCCCAAAAAAGAGCGTTGCTGATGCAACGCTCTTTTTTGAATACACGAGTTATTTCATTCAATTTATAACCAATTGGGTGCTGACAAACGTGATGAAATTAGCTATTTTCTATTATCAGTTGCAACATTTTTTTCATTAAAATGTTGATATAAGGAAGTATCAGAAACGAGTAATTCAATGATTTCAGATTTATCTATAATAGTAATTCTTTGTCGAGATAAAAACGCAATAAATTGTGGTAAAAATCTTTTGGCATAGATATCTAAATATAACTTTGTGGTTTGATTATTATAGGTGACTAGTAAGTAAAAATGGTCGGGACTACTATCAAAAGCGGACGCTCTTATCTTTTTGGTATAAATGATTTCTATGGATTCAATTTCAGAATAAGGAATTTTTATTTGTGTAGAACTGTTTTTTATGCATTCAATGATTTTCAGAATCGGGTTTCTGGAGAATTGATGGACCATAATATCTTGTTGGTTAATTATCCAATAATCTGAAAAGATGATTGGAAAAACTAAAAGTAGACCGATAAATATGATTGCACTAAACAACCAAAAAGGTTGATAACCAAAACCAGTAAGTAGCAAAGAGAAACAAGTCCAAACAATACAAAATAAAATTCCTTTTTTTAGATTATAAATTTTTCCAACAACTTGGGGCTTTTTAAAATAAGGACTACCTTGGATTAGCTCATCAATAGAAACATTGTATAAATCAGAAAGCATCAGTAAATTATCAATTGAAGGGATGGATTGTCCAGTTTCCCATTTGGAAACAGCTTGTGTAGTGACATGTAATTTTTGGGCAATTTGTTCTTGCGTATAGTGATTAGTTATTCTCCGTGTTTTTAAAATAGTTTGGATTAACATTATTCGTTACCTCCTTGATTTTAGAGTAGTCTATTCCGCTATATGTTTCAATCAACTAGTGGTTGATAAGCAAATAATTGCTATTAAATAAACAATAACATCTTTTAACTACTGACTTTTCCAAGAAATATGCTATGATTAAAAAAATCAGCAAAACAGAGGGTAGGGAGTTAGAGGATGGATAAAATTAGAATCAACAACTTGAAATTTTTCACAAAAAATGGTGTTTTGGCAGAAGAAAAACGTCTAGGACAGCAAGTAGAAATCGACCTTGAAATGCAGTTGTCGCTAGCCGAGGCAGGGCGAACAGATGATGTCACCCAAACCGTCAATTATGCCGAAGTGAATGAATTGATTGCCCAACGAGTAAACAATCACTCGTACGATTTAATCGAAGGTTTAGCGAGTGCTATTTTAGATGATATTTCCGCAGATTATCAAGAACAATTGAACAAAATTATCATTAAAATTAGAAAATATAGTGTGCCGATGCCCGGCCTTTTTGACAATATTGAAATTGAAATGGAGCGAGAAGTATAGATGATTGGCTATGTAGCATTAGGTAGTAACGTCGGCGATCCGTACGCAAATTTAGTGAAAGCCCGCAATTATTTAAACGAAGACCCGCAGATTCAGGTCGTGGCTTCTTCAAAACTTTATGAAACGGATCCTTACGGCTATACAGACCAAGATGATTTTTTGAACGCCGTATTGAAAATTGATACTAGCTATACCGCTGAAGAGTTATTGGCTGTTACCCAAGGGATTGAGCAAGTAATGAAACGTAAAAAATTAATTCACTGGGGTCCGCGGATTATTGATATTGATATTTTATTATTAGGGGAACAGTCAGTCGCGTTGCCCCACTTACAAGTTCCTCATCAAGAATTAACAAAACGGTCATTTGTTTTGATTCCCTTAAGTGATGTTTACGCAGAGGAACAACTATTGGGCGCGCCAATAGCTACGTGGATTCAGCGCAGTGGCAATCAAGAAGAAGTGCGAGTAAGCGAAAAGGAATGGTAGAGATGGAGCAGGAAAAACAAGCGCAAATTGAGCAGGCAGTTACCACAATCTTAGAAGCAGTGGGGGAAGATACTCAACGGGCAGGACTCATTGATACACCCAAACGCGTAGCTAAAATGTATGCAGAAGTTTTTAGTGGATTAACCGAACCTGAATTTGATGATTATAAATTATTTGATAGCTTAAATGAAGGCGAAATGGTTCTAGTAAAAGATATTGCCTTTTATTCAATGTGTGAACACCATTTATTGCCATTTTATGGAAAAGTACATGTCGCTTATCTGCCAGAAGGTGGCAAAGTATTGGGACTAAGCAAGTTACCAAGATTAGTAGAACACTGTGCCAAACGTCCCACAGTTCAAGAAGATTTAACAGTGACAATTGCCCGCAAACTCCAAGAAAATATTCCCGTCAAAGGCATTGCAGTAGCCATTGAAGCGGAACATATGTGTATGACGATGCGCGGCGTGAAAACACCACAAAGTAGCACCAAAACATTTCAATTTACCGGACTATTTAAAGAACAAGAGTGGAAAAATCAATTTTTAATGGAGATACGTTAGAAAATGGAAATCATTGTTGGCACGAATAACCAAGGTAAGTTAAAAGAAATGCAATCAGGACTTAAGGACCCCGCTATTCAACTTGTCTCTTATCGAAAGTATACAACCAGTCAAGAACAACCTGCAGAAACTGGCACTACGTATGCTGAAAATGCTTATCTAAAAGCTCGCTTTTTCCAACAATTAATTGGCTGCCCAGTGTTAGGTGATGATGGCGGCTTAACGTTAACTGCTTTTCCTGATTTATTAGGTATTCATACAAGCCGCTTTTTCCATTCAGCCAATCCGGAAGAACAGAACCGCGAACTGTTGCACTTATTTGAAGGGCAACAGTCGATTCGCGAGTTAACCTTATCAGCCACGTTGGTCTATGTACTCGATGACGACAAACTGTTGCAAACGGAAGCCACTTTGACTGGTGAATTAGTTGAACCGCGCGGTACAGGCGGTTATGGTTTTGATCCGATTATTTATTTACCAGACCGAGGCAAAACCTTAGCGGAGTTGTCCACGAGTGAACGAATGAAGATAAGTCCTAGAATGCGGGCTTTACGAAAGATGATTCAGCAGATGAAGGAGCAATGTGACAATGATTGATTTAAAAAAGAATTACCAAATTATGGGGATTGTCAACACGACCCCCGACTCTTTTTCTGATGGCGGTAGCTACACAACGGTCGACGTGGCCTATCAACATGCGCTTCATCTACTAGAAGCGGGGGCCGATATTTTAGACATTGGCGGCCAATCCACACGCCCTGGCTACGAAGAAGTTTCTCCACAAGTTGAGGCAGAACGAGTATTACCATTAATAAAAAAAATACGTGAGACTTCTCTAGCGCCGATTTCTGTGGACACCTACTATCCAGAAGTAGCGGAAGCCGCGATCCAAGCTGGCGCCACAATGATTAATGACATCAAAGGATTAGACACTCCGGGGATGGCAGAAGTCCTCGCACAATATCCTGAAGTCCAAGTTGTGATTATGCATTCTAGAAAACGCCAATCGCTTTCTTTAAAAGAAGAGTTGCACCAATTTTATACAGAAAAAATTGAACAATGCCAAAAATATGGGCTTTCCTTAGAAAAAATTTGTTTCGATCCAGGGATTGGCTTTCATAAAACTGTCGCAGAAAACCTTCAACTGTTAAAAGATCCTAACGCCTTTCGCTACCAAGATTATCCGTTACTATACGGCGTTTCTCGCAAACGAACCATCGGCGCTTTAACGAAAGAACCAGAACCAGCCAACCGTGATTTTGGCTCAGCCGCTGCTTCCTTGTATGCAGCACAACAAGGCGTAGAAATTTTACGTGTTCATAATGTCCAAGGCTTAAAACAAACATTTGATGTCTGGCGAGCATTGTCGGAGAAGGAGTAAGGGCAGAACAATAAACTAAACAGACCGACCATCTTTTTTGATGGTCGGTCTGTTTAGTCTATTGCTAAAATCAGTAATAAAAAATAAACCTGTCATAACTTTTACCGAAGGTTGATTATAATTAAAGATGACGTCTTAAACGTTCGCAACCTAATAAACGGCAGAAACAGAACCAACGCCTTCGGAACTAATTGGTTCTGTCCTGACCTCTTCATGTTTATCGTGTTTATTATGCTAAGTTGAAACGGGAAAGTCGATTGTTAAATAAGCTTTCGTTTTTTAGGTATTTTTAAGAAATATTTTAGAGTAGATACAGCATAGAAATTCTATTACAATTGTCTTTGGATCTTCAAATAATATCAATTGTTATTTAATATTTATTTTATTTTTTACAAGTAAAAGTAAGGAGGTTGTAATCTCAATTGAAAAAACATAACTATTTATTGATTTTATTGTGGATAGTTGGAGGGATCTTTTTAGGAGTTGAAAAAGTAGAGGCTGTTCCTAGACCATTAACAGAACTGGGCTATTTCCATTGGGCAAATCAATCGATTACACCAGCGGCAAACACATTTATTATGCATTACGGTGAAAATACATCCGTTGAACCAATTGAAGGCGAAGTGTATTCAAACTACATGGCAGTTAGTCAAACGACAAATAAAAGTAAAGCATTAGTAAAAAATGTGGGGTTCTATGAAGGAAAAGCAGTTAATTTATTAGTTACATTACAACGGAATAAAAGTAATTTGGATGGAGGATCAATTAGTTTTACTGAAAGCTACTTTTTAGGAATTACGATTAAAGGCGAAATGCTGGTTACCTATGATTTTGTTGATAATTATGGTCAGCCCTTAACGATAAAAACAGCGTTTAATTACTATGGGTTAAATTCAAACAAATATGTTGGCTATAAAAACCCTGGAACGATAATTGATGCCTTATATGCGGAAAATCCTACACATATTCTTTACGATACGTGGGATGGCGGAGACGATGATTATTGGTTATATCTAAAAAACGTTACTGCAGGGGTACCTTGGCGGGACCCTCGCCAGCGTTTTGAAATGACGACCAAAAGTATTTCTACTGTTACTTTTGTAGTCCACAACAATGACACAACGCCGTCATCAATTGTTTACTTTACGGATTTTTTGGCAAAACCAGAATTTCCACCAGCCTACGCAATGGATACTTATTTTGAAAATGCAGAGACGGCTGTTTGTTTAAATGTGCAACAGACCATTCCCAATATTGATCAGTGGACAAAACCTAGTCAAATGGTTGTAAACGTTAACCTGAACCAAGTAAATCAAACAAAGCAATATCAATTTGACAAAGTCTTAGTTACAGACTTTAAAGGAGAAGATTTAACGGATTTATTTACTAGCCAAACAGATGGTGAAAATGTCCAAATTATGACAAAAAATCTGTCAGATAGTCGTCTCTACGATACCGTATTACAATATAAAGTTTACTTGAAATGGCAAGGGACTCAAAATCCAGTCGATACGGCGCTCATTTCAAATGGAAAATTAGACTTGCCGTTTAGTGCAAGAACTCTTTTAGATGGAGAAAATTTAGAGGAAACGACTGCTACATCCAGTGTGAATTATGTGGGGAAAGCAACGACTGTGTTTTTAAATGAACAAGATAATGCTATTCATGAACCAGTCACAAAAGAAGGGATTTTAACCACGCCTTTTGACTTGTCTAATCAGTATCCCAAAATAGCTGGCTATGAACCAATTAAGACCCAACAAGATCAAGGAATGTTTCTTCCAGAGGAGCAAACAATTATTCATCGTTATCGTGAAAAGAAGTTATTACAATTCAAATTGATGGATGAAGAAAATCCGCTATTGGTCTCGCGTTTTACAAATCAGCGAGAAGTTACTTTTTCATTTTCTCATGATCCATCAACCAATATAACTTTAATAGCGAAGTGTGGCACAGAAGAAAAAGAATTAAAAAAATATGTAGATGCGCCAGAATCGGTTGTTGATAAAGTTACGTATACTTTTCCTGAACATTGGTTGAATCGAGAGGTTTTCTTTTATATAAAAGATGAGAACAATCAAGAGTCAGAAAAAGACAGTCGGACTCTTCAAAAAGAAGCTGGGCCCAAGCTCATTTTACCTGATACAATCAATTTTGGTGTGAATGAAATTCCCGCAACAGAGACAATGATTTCTTCTATTACAAATAAAGAAATCCGCATTGAAGATACAAGCAAACTTGATAAAAGTCGGTGGACAATTAAAGTAAAAGAAGAACAACCGTTAAAGAACGAAAGCGGTGAGTTACTCGACAAAAGAATAAGTTATGGTGAGAAGAATCAGCGTGTTCTAATTAATGCAGATAGCCAACCTATTTTGCAAGGAAGCGGCAACGCTACCGCTAATTTGACCAAACAACTTCAGTTGACGATTTTTCCTTCTGATTCAGTCGGAAGGTATAGTGGAGTATTGCGATGGTCTCTGGAAGATGCGCCAGAATAAAACCTTTGTTTAATAAGAAAAAAGTGTCCAAAGATCTATTAATAGATAATTGGACACTTTTTTATAGATCTCTCTGGGGCTCCTACTTTTTTAAAGAGAGCGCCTTCTAACAAAGTACAAATGTGTTATACTACACAAGTAGGAAGTTTATGACGGTGGCAATTTCTCAAAAAAGGGGGACTGCCAATGTTTTTGCTTGTTCGCTTTTTCCCTAGAAAGGAATAGCAGTGACTGTCTTTGAAGCATTGATGCTTGCGATCGCTTTCGCAACGTTAATTGTTAAAATCAGTAATAAAAACGACAAAAAATAAACCCGTCATAATCTTTAGCCAGGATTAACGGGTTTATTTTCTAATTAATTCAGCTACCGTCTTAAACGGTCTACCAGAGAGCGTATGTCTAGTACGCTCTCTTCGTGTTTATTATAGCAAGTTGAAACGGAAAAGTCGAATAGTAAATAAAAAAAGAAAGCGTATTCTAGGAAGGTATAAATGTGTTATACTACACAAGTAGGAAGTTTATGACGGTGGCAATTTCTCAAAAAAGGGGGACTGCCAATGTTTTTGCTTGTTCGCTTTTTCCCTAGAAAGGAATAGCA
>NZ_JAHLRI010000005.1:0-98449 GCF_018919685.1 Enterococcus sp. S183_ASV_20 | reverse complement strand
ACAGCGTAAAGAAAGTCTTGATATAACTGATAGCCTACACGCAAAGCAGGGCTCCCTTTCAGTAAGCGATCCACAATATCGGTCTCTGTTAAATGAGCTTTGAAGCCAGGTCGCCAAAGGCGTCGAGTATAATCAAGCTTGCGTTCATCTTTTTGAAGAAGTTTCCAGTATCTTTTTAATTGCTTACCTAATTGATAGTGTTTTTGTTCTTTGCTTTTTAATAGTTGGTTCGTTTCTTTGATTCGATGATTGCGAAAGGTACGACCAATATGTTGGACGATGTGAAACCGGTCAATAATCAGCTGTGCTTTTGGAAACAGCTTTTTAACGAGCGATACATAAGGAGCGTACATATCAATCACGATCCATTCGACCGCTTCACGAATTTCTCGTGAAAAATGACTAAAATAACGTTTTAAAAAAGGCAGTTGTCGGTTCTCGACAATGTCCAATAAGCGCTGTGTTTGTCCATCCATCATGATGAAACTCATAGCACCTGAAACACCCCGAACTGATTTGAATTCATCAAAACAAAGTACCTTAGGTAACGGTGTCCGAAAAGGATTCAACGGACGATAAAATCGCTTCATAATACGGTAAACAGAAGAGACCGATAGATTTTTCTGAGCGGCGATCTCTGTCATTGAGGTATTTTTTTTCAGACGAGTCACGACAGACCAGCGGACTTTCTCACTGATGAAACAATGTTTTTTCGCAACAGAAGTATCTGCGACAAAGGTCCGCTGACAAGCTTTGCATTTGAAGCGTTGCTTTTTCAATTCGAGGTAGGTACGGTATTCAGAAACATCGTTCATTAACAACCGGACGGTTGTTGTACCCCAACGCACAATATCTGAAGCAATCTGGTGTTTACAGTGGATGCATTCTTGGGCTGTATAAATCAAGTTTCCACGATAAATATGACAGATTTGCCCTTTGTATTTTTCTTTTGTGAGACAATTTTCGTTAAAAGTAACTGATAAGTCTAGAATATCTAATGTTTCTTTGATAAGGTGAGTGTAAGACATCTTGATTCCTCCTTTTGGGTTGGTTCGCCAAATTAATTCTAAAGGATTTCAAGGTGTCTTTTCTATATGTTTTGGAAAATAAAAAAGATGCTGGTGTCATCCACCAACATCAAAAAGTATAGAGCCTTAAAAACGCAGCTTGGCGAAAGAAATGTTCCGTTTTGCCTTCGGCCGCGCCATTTTCTTGATACATCACAGCTAACGGTGTCCACGGCGCACAGTTACTAGCCAAAGTAGGGACTAAGCCAAAATTCAGATTGTTTAAATGGGCGCTGTAGCCCACTAAATCGGCTAACTTACCGCCGCCGACTCCCAGAAGAAAGTCAATCTGGTGTTCCTTTATTTGCTGTGAAATTTGTTCGGCGCCAAAATAACTACATTCTCCTGTGTAAGTGTGATAGAAGAATTGATACTCTGAATCTGCCAAGAATGGTAAAAATGGCTGAGCTTTTTCAAAGGATACGGTGCCATGCACCACCAAAATTCGTTGGGCGTGATATTCCTTGAAAAGTGACGGCACCGAAGCTAAGGCGCCTTCGTGGTAACGATAAAATTGCGGTCCAACTTTCACTTTTAAATCAGTTAACATGCTCCTCCTCCTTCTTAACTAACGTAACGACTGACTTCTTGCACTGCCCGTTGAGGTAAAATACCTTGCACCACGTCTTCCACATCTTGCACGCATTTTTCTCCCATCGCTTGCAGGCATTCCATGGTATAAGCGGAGGTGTGCGGCGTCATTACTACATTTTCAAACGCAAGATAAGGATGATTTTTCCGACCTGGTTCCTCTTCTAAAACATCTGTCCCAAGCCCAGCAATTTTGCCCGATTCTAAGCCGGCAATCATGGCTTCTTCATCAATCAAGGCGCCTCGTGCGCTATTGGAAAGATAGACGCCGTCTTTCATCTTGGCAATTTCCGCCGAGCCAATCATGTGATAACTTTCTTCAGTTAAATTGGCACATAAACAAATGATGTCAGCTGAAGCTAGCAACGTATCTAAGTCTACTTTTTTGGCTCCATAACTTTGCAGATAAGTGGCGGATTTATAGGGATCATACGCTAACACGTCACAGCGAAATCCGTTTCGTAACGTCTCCACGACACAACTTCCTGTGTTCCCAACACCAATGACACCCACAGTTTTGTTAAATAACGTCCGACCGACAAAATTCGCTCGTTTTTCCCATTGATCTGCTTTAACGCTGGCATCTGCAGCCACGGTTTGCCGTAAAACAGCTAGTAAATTTGTGACATTGTTTTCCGCCACGGCATCTCGTTCTACTAAAGCCGGGATGATGGAAACAATTGTGTCGTGCTGTTTTGCAGCGTCTAAATCGATGTTGTTATACCCAATACCATGGCGAGAAATCAGCAATAATTCATCTTTATGTTCAAAAAATTCTTTCGTGAAAAATGGCGTCACGCTAGCAATAATAATCGTATATCCTTGTAAACGTTCCGCTAACTCTTTCCCACCAATTTCACTGTCGACTGTAAAATGCTTTACGGTGCCTATTTTTTCTAAGCGCGTCAAGTGTTCAGGAAAAATTTGACCAAAACTACTGGAATTCACTATGGCAATTTTTTGTTTTTTTAACATGACTAAACTCCTTTACTGACTTTTTACGACTTCATGCCCGCCAAATCCTTGTCGCAAAGAAGCGACCACTTTGTTTGAAAAATGATTTGCTAGCATACTTTCATTTCGAGTAAATAAGGACAACGCCGTAGTTGGGACGGGCATCTCCAAACGCAATGCTTCTTCAATCATCCATTTGGCTTCGCCATTTGCTGCAACTTTCCCTTCTAAATTGGCTAACGTAGGATTTTCCGCAAAAACCTCTTTCGCTAAGCCCATCAAGCGAGCTTCAATAATCGAGCCGTGATTCCACACATCGGCTACTTTCTCCAACGCAAAATCATATTCGGCAGCTTCTAATAAATTGAATCCTTCGCCCATGGCTTGCATCATGACGTACTCAATCCCGTTATGCACCATTTTCAAATAGTGACCAGCTCCTGATTTTCCAGCATAAAGATACCCTTGTTCACAAGCTAAATCTTCAAAAAATGGGGTTAACACCTTGACAGCTTCAGGCGCACCGCCAACCATTAAACACGCTCCTTCCCGCGCTCCTTTGATGCCACCAGAAGTACCACAATCAATAAAATAAATTCCTTTTTCCTTAGCAAGCTGAGCATTCGCAACACTATCATGAAAATTTGAATTGCCACTATCCACAATGATATCCTCTGGTGCTAATTGCTCTACCAATTCTGCCACTAATTGATTGGTAATCTGACCAGCGGGGGTACTTAAAAAAATCACCTTCCTTTTATTAAGCGCTTTCAATAATTCCGGCAACGAATCTACAACGGAAAGCCCCTGCTCTCTAGCAGTCGCTCTTGCTCCCTTTGTTACATCAAAGCCAATAATGGGCCAGCCTTGTTCGTGAACATTTAACGCCATGTTCAAACCCATTTTCCCAAGTCCAATAAAGCCAATATCCATTTTTCTTTCACCTGCCTCTTTTGATACTTCAATCATAAAGGATAAAAAAAATAATGTAAACGATTACACTAATTAAAAAATATTTTTTATTTTTTAGCAAAAATCTTGCCTACTCAAAAGGTAAAACGTTTTTATTTTTAAGGAGCTTTCATACAAAAAACACAAGTAAATCTCTTGGTATCACGTTCTTTTTACTGGCTACTTTCTTTAGTTGAGAGAAGTCTTTTCAAGACCCCTTCATTTTTCAGAAAAAAGATTATTTATTTTTTTTGGCTTTTTTAAAGAATTTCTTTTTTGTGGAGAAAAAGAGAAATTGTATTTGTCCTCTTTTTCCACTATAATCAGTCTATACCAACAATGAAAAGGCATTCATTTTATTTTTAAAAAATAAGATTGGAGGAACGTGTTAATGAAAAACCACTATTTGGATCAACGGATTCGGATCAAAAAACCGAATTTGAGCCTCACAGAAAAGAAAATTTCCGATTACTTTGTTCATTCTGAATCATTATTGACACAAATGACGTTAGAAAGTCTTGCCAACGAAATTGGCGTCTCCCAATCTTCCGTGTATCAATTTGTAAAAAAGATTGGCTATTCTGGGTTCCAAGAATTTAAAATTGATATCGCCAGAAATTCTAATTATCAGCCGACTTTTCAAAACGTCAATAGCGTGAATGGCGCCGATGATATTTCACCAGATGATGATAGTATTACCATTGCTAAAAAAGTCTTACAAGCCAATATTTATTCCCTCAGTAACGCCACACAGTTCTTAACAAAGGAGCTGTTAGATAACGTGTTGGCTTTGATGTACTCTGCCAAAACACTTCACTTTTTTGGGCAAGGCGGCTCCTCGATTGTGGCTTTTGATAGTTTCCATAAATTCATTCGGACCAACTATCGATGCAACTACATTTTTGATTACCACATGCAGTTAAGCTTTGTCACAAAATTAACCAGTGAAGATTGCGTGTTTATTTTTTCCCATTCAGGCAAAACAAAAGAATCAATCAACCTAGCACGACAAGTAAAAAAAACCAACGCAAAAATGATTACGTTAACCGGTAACAGCGGTTCAGAGTTGGCAGGCTTGTCCGATGAAGCAATTATTGTCGTCACCGAAGAAGGCTTGTTTCGTGCGGAATCCTTGGCTTCACGGATTAGTTACTTAACGGTAATGGATATTTTATATACAAATACGATGTATCACAATTTTGATCAAAATGCCGATTCCTTGAAAAAAATCCGCGACAACATTAGCACGACTAAGACCGATCCGCATTACTTGTCGTAAAGATCTGAATGGTGCTTATTTTTGTAATATCGGTCCTCGCAAATTGGTTTTATACCGTGACTCTACATTTTATGAAGCAAGTGAACTATCATGGAGGTATTTAAAGAGGTCGGGACAGAAGTGTTTAACTCCGAGAAATAAGAAGGAATTTCCGAAAATTGTTCTTTAATTTTTGGAGAATTTCGGCTTATTTCCGAAGGAGTTGCTTCTGTTCCCGCCGTTTATTAGTTTTTGAGCGTAGAGCAAAAATCCAAAGTGATTTTTGTCCCACGCTTTTTATCTTGTGGGTAAAAATAAGTTAGAAAAAAGAACTTGGGGGTTATGTCCAAGTTCTTTCTAAATCTTAAGACAATTAGTTAAATGCACGTGTTGTCTTAGCTTCATTTTAAATTTGCTTATTTCGTTCATTCCGTTACTTTAAATTGTTCGGACACATATTTAGCGTAAGTTTTATGTTTACTTACTAGCTCATCATGTTTTCCTGAACCAGTTACTTTCCCTTTTTCAACAAAGTAAATGCTATCCGCATCAACAATTGTCGACAATCTATGGGCAATAACCAATGTTGTTCGGCCCTTCATTAAATTGGACAATGCCTCTTGAACCTTCATCTCAGATTCTGAATCTAGGCTAGCAGTAGCTTCATCTAACATTAGAATCTTGGGATTCCGCAAGAATGCACGAGCAATTGCAATACGCTGTCTTTGTCCTCCAGAAATTTTAACGCCACGTTCACCGACTTCCGTATTCAATTTATCTGGCATTTCTTCTACAAATTTTCGCGCATATGCTAGTTCCAAGACATCCCATAGTTGTTCATCTGAGAAGTTTTCTTCTAAGCCATACGTTAGATTATCTCTGATTGTCCCTGCCATAATCGCAGAATCCTGTGATACAAAGCCGATTTGACGACGATAATCTGATAATTTGATATCTTTTATGTCAATATCTCCAAATTTAATTTGTCCTTCTGTAGGTTCATAAAACCTTTCAATTAAACTAAAAATCGTCGATTTCCCGCCACCTGATGGGCCAGCAAAAGCAATTACTTGGTTTGGCTGAGCAGTAAAAGAAATGTCTGTTAAGATAGGTTCCTCTGGTGCATCTTCATAAGAAAATTTTACATTTTAACTGATAAAGTCTTTTCCGATAAATCAATATCTTGTCCACTTTCAAAGTCTTCAGGTTCTCTAGATAACAATTCTTGCACTCGTCGCGTTGATCCTGCTGCTTTAGCTACTTCAGAAAATAACGTCGCAATGATTGGCATGGCACCAATAAGATTAAATAGATACATTAAGAAACTCATCAATGTTCCGATTGTCATCACACCAATGGCAATTCGATGCATCCCATATGCTAATAGCCCAAATACCATGCTCATAAAGACCATCATCATAATTGGTTGCATAGATGCATCAAATATTGCTTCTTTTTTCCCTACATTAAATAACCGATCCACTTCATTTGCAGCACGAACCTGCGCCTGAGATTCAGCATTAGAAGTTTTGACTAAACGAATTTCACTCAACGTTTCAGTAGCAAGTCCATTAAATTGACTCATAGCATCTTGACGAATGTGACTAACTTTTGAACCAAATGCCATTACTGGAATCATACAAAGGATTACAACAGGAACAGCAATTACCATAGCAAGCGACATATGCCAATCCATTTTAATCATCATATATACCGTACCAATAACTGTAATCACACTGGCAACTGTTTGAGGAAAAGTAACGGCTAACAATTGCTTAACTTGATTAGTATCATTTACGACCCGGCTGGATATTTCACCCGCTTTAACAGAGTCAAAATAAGAAACTTTTAGAATAGTTAATTTATTCCATAAGCGTTTACGCATATTTTGGATGACATTTTCACCAAAAATACCTAAAATTGTCCCTCCTAATGCAGAAACGAGTGCTGAAAATATAAATAATCCAACAACTTTACCTAATAAACTATAATCTACTCCCTTTTGAAAATTATTGACTAAACTTGAAGCAAGTTTTGGAACGTACACTTGGATACTAGAAGAAATCACAAGAAATATCATCCCAATGCCAAGCAGTAAATAGTTAGGCTCTGTCATCTTGATTAAGCCTAAAAATTCTTTAAACGAAAATTTTGTTTTATCTGCTCGGATAGAATCATGACTATTTTTGCCGCCTCCACCTACTGCCATTATCTTCTCCGACCTCTCTTCCATCCTTCAAAGCCACCGTATTCACCATTGAATTCACCAAATCTACCAAAGCCATCATGTCCCATCATCTGTTCTCTAGCTCTACCATATCTAGCTGATATTTTTCTGAAATGTTCCCAATTTTTATCGTCGCCAAAAATTGTTTCAATTTTATCTAAAAATTCTTCACTAGAAATATTCTTTTCTATACGTTCTAAATAATTATTTAAAGACTCTAGTTCCTCCTCTGAAAAGCCCTTAAACATTTCTTCATTAAATCCATTAGAAATATTTCCTTGAGTACTTAAACTTTCTCGTCCCTTATCGGTCAATACAACGAATGTGACCCGAGCATCTGATTCATTTTTGACTCGCTTAACTGCTTTAACAGACTCTAATTTTTTTATGATTTGTGTCACACTAGAAGGTTTTATATCTAAATATTCAGCAATTCTTCCAGCTGTTACATTTTCTTCAGAAGCAAGCAATCTTAACGTTTCAAAAGTGTTATCTGGTTTCTCCTCTATGCTAGAAGCAAAGATTAAGTAAGGTTGTTGAGCAATTTTTAATAGTTTATTTAAAATATCTGTTTTTTTCATAATTTCCTCCAAAAAATTTATTTAGTTTATATATAAGCTAACGAACTAAATAGTAATCTATTTAGTTTACTTCGTCAACAACAAACTAATTATTTATATGTAGATATAACCAAAATGAAAAATAGCATACAGAAATTGCCGATTTGTTTTATCGATTCATCTGTTCCTCTACTTAAAAATCTATTTGCCGATTCAATCATGAATACTAAAAAACGCTTGGCACAAGCCAAGCGTTTTGATTCTCTCTTTACATCGAACCTTTAAAAACATCTTTATTCTTAGCAAAATAATCAACACCAGAGTAAATGGTGAAAATCAAGCAGGCATATAGCATGATTTGATCTAGTGGTAGATGGAGTGCTGAAAATGGAATGTTGTTAATGAACAGTAAAATAATTGCAACCATTTGGGTAGCTGTTTTTACTTTTCCCGGCCAAGCTGCTGCCATTACTTCGCCATGTTCGACTAATAACAACCGTAAACCAGTTACTGCCAATTCACGACAAACAATAATTGCTACAATCCAAGCGGGTACTTTGCCTTGACCAACTAAGACGATAAAGGCGGTCATCACTAGCATTTTGTCCGCTAATGGGTCCGCAAATTTTCCGAAGTTCGTCACCAAGCCTTGCGCACGGGCAATTTTGCCATCCAACCAGTCTGTAAAACTAGCAACTGCAAAAATAATCGCGCCCACTAATTGGGTAACGGCTAACGTTGTGTCGCCAAAACTAATCGTTCCCCAGTCCATCGGCACCGACACAATAATAATAAAAATCGGAATCATAAATATTCTTAAAACTGTTAATTTATTTGGTAAATTCACTTCAATTGCCCCTTCCTTCTCCTATTCTATTTTACGTTATCTTGCTGGCAGTGTCACGAAAAAAAGAAAAGAATCTGGAATAATTGCCGTTTGACAGTTTATCCAGATTCTTCTTACACCATTTCTAACGATACGTAATCCCTAATGTAACATCCTTACGAATTAAAACTGGCGTTTTTTCCAGTGTTAAATCGGCGCCATCGACTTGGATGGCGACGTTATTTGAAGCGCCTAGAATCAGTGTTGCATTGGCGGCATTCGCAGGTAAAGCTGTTGTTTGGGTCTCTCCTGCTTGCAGGGTGTGTTGGTAGGTGTAGTTGCCATCGACCATCACGCCAATCCAGCAAGAGCCTTCAGTCCCTTTAAAGGTAATGTTGATTGGACTATTCGCATCTTTAACCGTTGCAGTCACTTGATTGTTGGCATCGCTCACCACAGCCACAGCTGTTTTCTTCTCTGGTTCGCTTGAAGAAGACGGCGGTGTACTACTTTGTGTGCTACTTTCTGGGGCTTGACTTGATTCTTTGGGTTTTTCCACACTGGCACTAGTTGCCGGTGTTTGAATAATCGGTTCGGCTTTTTGATCTTGCCACATAATGTACAGCACTACGACCGCAATGGCTAAACCAATTAACGAAAAGGCAATGGCTGGTAAGTTCCGCAGTAACCAACTGGATTGCTTTTCTTCGTCATGCAATTGCTTACGTGATCCTTCAAGCTCTTCATACACTGGCTTGGGTTCTTCGACAATTGCTGGTTCTTTGCCATCATAGATATCTACCAATTGATTGCCATCTAAGCCGACCGCACTTGCATATTGGCGGATAAACGCCCGCACATAAAAGGTGCCTGGTAAGGACTCAAAATCGTTTTGTTCAATAATTTCTAAATATCTTTTTTGAATTTTTGTCATTTGTTGCAGTTCATCAATTGAGATGTTCTTCTGCAATCTTGCTTCTTTTAGTGTTTCTCCAATATTTACGCTGGCCACTCGTCCATCTTCTCCAGTCTATTTTGTTAATTTATCGATTGTCTCATCAGTCTTTTTCAATTGCCAAGGAAAACATTCCCGTCCTTTAAGAATACCACAAAAGAAGCCAACTGAGGATAACAAAATTGAAAGATTTCAAAGATTTTTCTTTTTCTTAAACAGTTGGTTTATTGCTCGGTTTCTCCTTTAGGATACATGTAGAAACGGCTCAATCCTTCTTCACGAATCAAGGTCTCTGCTACTTGGCGGACGTCGGCTAATTGAATACTTTCAATAACTTCAATCTTATCAAACAGCGTGGTTTCCCCAAACAATGATTGTGAAAATTGGTTGGCGATATACTCTAAAGAGTTTAAGGATTGAAAATATTTACCAATCATTTTTTTCTTCAATAAGGACAAATTTTCTTCCGTTAATTCTGGACTTGTTGTGGCAGATAATAAAATAGCTTCAATTCGTTCTGCTAAGACTTCTGGTTGCTCACTATCGCCGCCAATATCCGCAAAATGGAAACTGCGATCTAAATTAAAGTCATAACTAAAACTATCATCTAACAAGCCTTCATCATAAAGAGCCAAATAGTTTTGAGAGGTATTACCAAACAATAATTGTAACAACAAATTCACGGTGACTTGATATTTCATTAAGTCACGACCCGTTGTTGGCACTTCATCTAAGCCTTTCAAGCCAACAAGCACTTTTGCCCGTGTGACTGCCATTTCAATGGCGCTCTCTTTGACAATGTCAGCAGCTGTTTCTTCAGGAAAATGCCGACGAATAGGTTGGACGGCAGGAAACTCTTTCGCCGCTTGGTTTTCACGAATGAAGGCCATTAACGCTTCAGGGTCCATTTTCCCTACCACGAATAAGGTCATATTACTTGGATGATAAAACGTATTGTAGCATGTATACAAATCTTCTGCGGTAATCTCCGCAATACTTGCCACTGTACCGGCAATATCAATGTGCAATGGATGTTTCGGATAAAGGTTGCCTAAAATCCCAAAGAACAAGCGCCAGTTAGGATCATCTAAATACATTTGAATTTCTTGTCCGATGATGCCTTTTTCTTTTTCGACCGTTTCCTTCGTGAAATACGGCGATTGCACAAAATCAAGCAACGTTTCTAGATTTTGTGTCACTTGATCCGTCGTTGAAAACAAATAACTCGTTTTCGTAAAACTGGTAAAGGCATTCGCTGAAGCCCCTTGTTGTCCAAATTTTTGGAAAACATCGCCATCTTCTTTTTCAAACATTTTATGTTCTAAAAAGTGGGCGATTCCGTCAGGTACTTCAATCATTTCCTCTTGACCAATTGGCACGAACGTATTGTCGATGGAACCATAATCGGTCGTAAACAAGCCATACGTTTTTTGGAAATCATTTTTCGGTAATAGGTAAACCTTTAAACCATTTTCCAGTGTTTCTGTATACAATGTTTCTTTAATTTGTGCATAGTCTTTTTTAATCATTTTCCGTTTCTCCTTCCAAAAAGAAGATCGCTTGAAGTTCCAAGCGTTTGGCCACTTCTTGGATTTCTGAAATGGTCACGGCATTGATCCGCGCAATCCATTCCTCCGCCGTCAGCATCGTCTGTGGCATTAATTGGTTCAAGTATTCTTTTTCCAGCCACGCGCCTGCATTATCTAACGCTAAGATATACTGATTTTTTAGCATTGCTTTCGTTTGTTCAATTTCTAATTCGCTAATCTTACCTAAGCGAATATTTTCCAATTCTGTCGAAATCAAACGCAAGACCTGATTCCGATTTTTGCCATCGATTCCTGTTTGAACCGTCATGAAGCCGCGGAAAGTGTCGATACTACTAGAAGCATAATACGCTAAATGTTCTTTTTCACGGACATTCATAAATAATTTAGAATGCGGGAAACCGCCAAAAATTCCATTAAACACTTGCAACGCAAAATAATAGCTATCGCCATAATAAATATCTGTGTTGTAAGCCAAGTTTAATTTTGATTGGGCTAACACCTCACGCTCGGTCCGCTCTTCAATCACGTTGCGAATTGGTTGATTGTAGAAAATCGCGGCTTTGCCTTCTTCACGAGGTGTAAACGGTAATTGCTTGAATAATGGTACTAACTCCGCCTCATTGACATCGCCTAAAACAAAAATATCCACTTGATCTTCCGCCAGCATTTTTTGATAATACGCTGCTAATGACGCCGCTGTTTCCTCAGCTAACGCCGCGACGGTCCCGAAACTAGGGATTTTTTGATCCTCTGATTGATTAAAATAGACACTTTGAAGCGCCAAAGAAGCATAGGTTTGCTTATCCTCCACAATACTTTCCAAGTACGCTTTCAAATTCTCTTTCTCCCGTTGGAAGGTTTCCGCCTCGAATTGGCCCGCTTGAATATTGGGGGCAAAAATAATTTCCTTCAAAAAGTCCACCGCTTCGGCGAGAACCTGACTATCCTGTAAATAATGATCATTGACAATGTTCATAGAAATATTAAACCAATGTTGATTGCCTTTTTTGGAAACGCCAATCCCGAAGCTGGCGCCGTAAAGTTCCGCCAAACGCTCACTTAACTTGACTTGATTCGGGTAATTCAAGCTGTTGGTTTCCATCAAACTGGACAACAGCGTTCTTTTTGTAATGGTTTCATGATTTAATCGTGTATTAAAGCGGACTAAAAGACGCACCGTTTTATATTTTTCTGTAGGAATGACGTGTAAATTCACGCCTTTAACTAATTGAACAGACATTGCCGCATCGCTCCTTCATTTGCTTCATCTTACCTAAAGAATGCTGTGAAATATATGTATCGCGTAAATTCTAAAGCATTTTTTAATGTTTTTTCCAATAGCTCCATTATAACACAGCTTAAGGTGCTTTCTGAATGATAAGAGTTTTTCAGTTCAAATTTTCAAGAAGATTCGGTATACTGTTTTTAAAGTGAGGAGGGAAAAAAGAATGATTAAAGAATTTAAAGAGTTTATCATGCGCGGGAGTGTCTTAGACCTAGCCGTTGGTGTTGTCATTGGTAGTGCGTTTACAGCGATTGTGACACAAGTGGTGGAAGGCTTGATTACCCCGTTAATTAGTCTGATTTTTGTCTTGACGACTGGGAAAAAGAGCGCCGACGATGCATTGGGTGCCCTTGTCTATAAAGTCGAAGGCGTTGAATTCAATATTGGTAGCGTGATTAGTGCACTTATTACATTTTTAATTACGGCCTTCGTCCTCTTCTTGATTGTCAAAGCGGCCAACAAAATGAAAAACCGTGGCAAAAAAGAAGAAGCGGCAGAAGAAGAAGTAGTACCAACGAGCGAAGATTACTTAAAAGAAATTCGCGACTTATTAGCGGCGCAAACACCGCCTGCTGAAACTGTCAAAACAGACAGCACCGTCACAGAGAAATAAGCAAAAAGTCATCCTAAAGGGATGACTTTTTTGTTTGGACTTACACAGATGGTCCTGCGACGAGGTTCCATGTGATACTGCCTGTGTAGGCCCCTGCTTTAATATTGTTGGCTGGTGTTGTGATGTTTAAAGACGTATTAAACAGTGAAAATTGCCATAATCCTTGGCCTTGACCAGCTGCTGCGTTGGCCATTAATTGGGCTTCCCCGCCTAAATCAAGGGTCCAATTTTGCGGAGCAGCCAGTTGTGGTCTGACTTCTGGCGCAGAGACGGCTGTCGTCAGAGCTACATAGCTATTGTTTGTTGCCTCGTATTCCAAATCAAGTTGAGTAATCAGCGCCACTTTAATGTTGCCTTGTAAGCTTTCAGTGCCTAATTTTAGGCCATTAGATTGGGCTGTTAAATGCCAGCCTTCTTTGCCGCCGCGTACGTCACCGACACCAATCATTTCTGTATGGCCGTTGACGGCCTCTGGGTCTCTTTGGTTAAGAATTGGTTTCGTTAAATCATCAGAAATTGATAATTTCCCAAAATTAAATTCGCGAGGAATAAACAGTAAATCAAAGTTACTGTTTGAGCCATTCGGGTCTGGATCAACGGTATTGGCATCGCCGTTGCCGTCTGGCAACGTGCCGCCTTCAAATTCTGCTGTGATTGGTGTATTCCCTGTCGTAGTCGCCTGTACCGAAAGTGGTGCTAAACTTGCGCCAACAACTGCGCTACCAACTAATAAACTTGTCATCATTTTCTTTTTCATTTGTGTTCTTCTCCTTTACGATTGAATGATTATTAGAGGGCAGACCAGCAGCAGTTACCAGCTGATGGTCCGTCCTCTGTTTTTCGTTGCTTGTGCTTAGATTGATGGTCCCGCGACGAGGTTCCATGTGATGTTGCCTGTGTAGGCGCCTTTTTTCAGTTGTTGCATTGGAGTTGTGACGTTTAATGTCATATCATCAAAACGCCCTGCCCAAGTACCTTGACCTTTTCCAACAGTAGCATTCATTAATAAAGTAGCACCACCACCAATTTTTATGCTTGTTCCACTGAAATCAGGCGCCGTTGGGTCATTAGCAATATTTATTCCATTTTGGACAATTGCGGCTACATAATATCCTTTTTCAGTTTCAGGAGTGAGATATTGTGCATAACTAGCAGTTAAAGCTATGTCGATAGTCCCAGCTAATTGCTCTGTGCCGTTAGTCAATCCAGCTATTTCACTGGTCACATGCCAACCTTCTTTCGTTCCTCGTAAGTCCCCTACCATAACACTTCTAAAGCGTTCATTAGTAGGCAACTTGATAGCAGATAAATCTTCGCCAATTTTTGTCAAAGGAAAGTTCAATCCTTTCGGAACTGCCAATAAATCAAAATCTGTATTAGATGTACCAGGATCTGGATCTACAGTACCAATTTCATCACCTTGGTCTGGCAACACCCCTCCACCAAACTCTACCTGCACTGGCGTATTCCCTGTCGTAGTCGCCTGTGCCGAAAGAGGTGCTAAACTTGCGCCGACCACTGCGCTACCAACTAATAAACTTGCCATCATTTTCTTTTTCATCATAATATGTACGTCTCCTTTTATTGTATGAATTTCCAGAGCGCGTTGTTCTTTTTTTCTGCGCTTCCGAAGCTATAGCCTTATTATACAAGAATCTGCCCTCTTCGTAATTTTAAATATTTAACAGCCATTCGTAAAAATTGATGATTCCTTTAAAACCAAGCATTTCTCTTGATTTCAAGCTTTAATTTCAGCACTTTTTGATATTTATAAATGTTATTTAATGATTTTTTCGTCAAATTCGTTTAAAAAACAAGGAGAAAACGTCAAAAAGTAAGAGTTGTACCTCTACTTTTTGACGTTTTCTCCTAAAATCTTATACATTTACCGGCGGTTCTTGCGAAAAAACCGTCAATTTTCATTTAATGACAGCCGTTTTTGTATTTGTTCGTCACGAAGACTTACAATTTACGGCGACGAGCGAATTCCACAAACTTAAATTTGTTTAAGCGGTGACGAGATTCCGTATAGCCAAAACAACGGGTATCTTCCAAGTTCATGATACTACGGACCACGACGACATGATTGCCTTCGACTTCACCAATCAGCTGCTTGTCCATCTCTGTGAGCGGTTCCACGGTAATCTCTTTCTGGGCATAACTAATCGCCAAGCCAAGGTCGTTTTCCAGATAATCGAAAATCGAATCTTCGGCACGGTGCTTCGGCAGTTCTGGGACAATCTCTTTAATCAAGTAATCAATATCTAAAATATCGACTTCCCCTTCAATCTCCCGTTGCCGAACTAAGCGCCACACAGGGGCCCCTTCCGTCCAACCAGTCAACTGAGCCAAGTTGCGCTCCACAGGAATTTCTTCTAAGGAAACCACATGAGTATGACTTTCAATATGCTGCGTTTGTTGTAACTCCTTGTAACTGGTCACCCCTGAAATAGGAAAATTAAACTTTTTAAAGTTGAGCACAATCGAGCCTTTGCCTTGTTTTTTCTGAATGTAGCCAGCGTTAATCAGTAAATTCAAGGCTTTCCGAATTGTTTCACGGGAAACATTGTAAGTTTCCACTAATTGATTTTCACTAGGTAATAAATCGCCTGGCTGATAGTCGCCTTGGACAATTTGTTGTTCTAATTCTAAAAATATGTCATGAAACTTGTTCATGCCGATCCTCCTCTACCAACAATTTCTTTTCTAAAAGCATAGCATATTCCCTCCGAAAAACCTAGAGCTGGTCAGAAAAATCCCCCGCACTTTCTGCCTTGCTTACGCCACAAACTCCCCCAGCCAAACCACTGCTTGACCGCCTTTTTTCGGACCCAGCGTAGTCTGTTGCTGCCCCCTTCTGGAAAAGTTTTCCCAAGAATCTAGGGAAAATCCTTGTAATTCTGATTCGTTCATACTATACTGTAGTCAAACGAAACATGTCTATACAAGTTCGCAAGGAGGCGCCAAACATGACCATTTTAGAATTAACATTCGCAACGAACCAACTAACGACGACTTTTTTTAACCATAAATTGGAACCGCTTCACCAAAAAACGTTCCCTTTTGAAGCCTTGACTATCGAAGAAACGGTTCCTGAACTGTGCCAATTGATTGTGGCAGAGGCTGCGCCGATTCTGGGGGGGATTGTGGCTGATTTCCCAGAGGACTTCTTTTCGCCAGAGGAAACGTTGGCGCTGGTTCCGCAAGCGGTGATTCAAGCATTCGCGGAACAGTTGAACACGCCACTTTTAACGGCAGCCGAACAAGCGGCGGCACCGAATCTGCTGGCAGCATTTGAAGAAAAACGGCAGTATCTGGCTTGGCATTTGGACTATTATGGCTACGTGCCTGGGAAAAATGAATATGCGGTGGAGTCCCTGTTAACTGTCGGCAATGGCTTTTTAGGCTTGCGCGGCACAACACCTGAGATGACGATTTCTGATGATCATTATCCAGCGACCTACATTGCGGGACTTTATAATACAGCGGCTTCGGAAGTGGCGGGTCAAGTAGTGGAAAATGAGGATTTCGTCAATGCTCCTGACAACCAACACATCGCTTTAAAAATTGGCGATGCCACTGACTGGTTAACTATTTCTCCAGACACGCTACAACAATTACATCGTCAATTGAACTTGAAAACGGGGTTGTTTGTCGCAGAAATGATTTTGAAAGATGCGGACAATCAGCAAATTAAATTAACGACGAAAAAAATCGCCAATATGGCACAGCCGAATGACTATCATCTGCAATATACGTTTGAGCCGTTAAACTTTTCGGCCCCGATTACTTTGAAAACCGTCACGGATGGCAGTGTCTACAACTATAACGTGGCGCGGTATCGCAACTTAACAGCGAAACATTTTCAGGTGACAGCATTAAGCGCGCAGGAAAACAAAACCGTGATTGAGGTTTGTACCAATCAATCCAACTTAAGCGTCCGAGAAACGGCCTTGATAACTGGTGATTTTTTTGAAAAAGAAGCCATTATGATTCAAGAAGAAGCGGAAAAAATCGCCCAAGTGGTGACCGTGATGGCGCACCAAGGAACGCGCTATACGCTAGAAAAACAAGTCTTTGTGCAAGCCAGCCACGCCGAACAAAGTTGGCAGGTACCGTTTACGCCGAAGGACTCTTTTGCGGCCGCCGCTCAGGAAAGCGCCCGCGCTTGGCAAACTCTTTGGCAACAAGCCAACATTACTGTGACAGGCGATTTGATGTCTCAAAAACTTTTACGGATTCACAGTTATCACTTGCTGGCTTCGGCTTCGCCTTTTAGTAACCAAGCGCAAGCATTGGACGTCTCGATTACCGCCCGAGGCTTGCATGGTGAAGCGTATCGTGGACATATTTTCTGGGATGAAATTTTTATTTTACCTTTTTATATTCAACATTATCCTGACACAGCGAAACAATTGTTGCTATATCGTTACCACCGATTAGAGAAGGCGAAGGAAAATGCGGCGGCCAGCCAGTATCGTGGCGCAATGTATCCGTGGCAATCAGGACGTGATGGGCGTGAAACCACGCAAAAACTTCACTTAAATCCGTTGAATGGACATTGGGGCGAGGATCATAGTATTTTGCAACGGCATGTGTCCCTAGCGATTGCTTACAATGCTTGGTTGTATTGGCATAGTACACAGGATCATGAATTTATGAAACAATATGGCGGCGAAATGTTGTTAGAAATCGCTCAATTTTGGAACAGCGCTGCGACGTTAGATGACGCAACAGGACGGTTCTTTATTGATAAAGTGATGGGACCTGATGAGTTTCACGAGGGCTATCCAGACCAAGCGGAAAGCGGCTTGAAAAACAACGCCTATACGAATTTGATGGTGGTTTGGCTATTCGAAGAATTAACCAACATTTTGGCACTTTTCTCTGAGGAAGAACAGGCACAACTTTTTGCCAAAACGCAGACCACTTCGGATGATTTAGCCCGCATGCAGCAAATTCAAAATTCACTGGAAATTGAAGTTAATTCTGACGGTATTATTGCGCAATATGAAGGGTATTTCGGCTTAAAAGAGATTGACTGGACAGCGATGAAAGAGAAATACGGCAATATTTACCGCATGGATCGAATTTTAAAAGCCGAAGGAGAATCTCCCGATGATTACAAAGTGGCGAAACAAGCCGACACGTTAATGTTGTTCTACAACTTAGACAAAACTCGGGTGGATCAAATTTTAGAAGATTTAGGGTATCAATTGCCTGCGGATTATTTGGAAAAAAATCTTTTGTATTATCTAAAACGGACGTCTCATGGTTCGACTTTGTCACGAATTGTTCATGCCCAATTGGCAGAAATGGCGCAATTCCATGAGCTATCTTGGCAACTTTATCAAGAAGCGTTGTATTCCGATTATCGTGACATTCAAGGTGGCACGACCGCTGAAGGGATTCATACAGGGGTCATGGCTGCGACGATCCACGTTACTTTAGCGACGTATGCAGGCGTTGACACGCGCCAGAAAGAGTTATCAATTTGTCCAAACTTACCTGAACATTGGCAAGCGCTGGCCTTCCAGTTTATTCATCAAGGCGTGACCTATCAATTTTCATTAACACAAACCAGTGTCACGATTACAGCAGATAAAGACACACAATTATTGGTTCAGGGCGCGTTGATTCCGTTAACCGCCGAACGACCAAAAGAAGTACATTATCAATAAAGGAGCGAACCACAATGACGATTGGATTTATTTTTGATTTGGATGGTGTCATTACAGACACCGCCAAATTTCATTATCAAGCTTGGAAAGCGTTGGCCGATTCGCTAGGTATCCCCATTGACGAAACCTTCAACGAAACATTAAAAGGCATTAGTCGGATGGATTCCTTGGACCGCATTTTAGCCCATGGCCACCGTGAAAATGCGTTTACTCCAGCAGAAAAAGAAGCCTTAGCTCAGCAAAAAAATGACCACTACGTTCAATTATTAGAACATTTAACAACAGAAGATGTTTTACCTGGTGTCGTGCCATTGCTACAGCAAGCCCAAGCACGTCACATTCCCTGTGCCGTGGCTTCGGCTTCAAAAAACGCACCCCTGATTTTGGAAAAATTAGGCGTGCGTGCGTACTTCGCCACAATTGTCGATCCCGACTCGTTAAGCAAAGGCAAACCTGATCCTGAAATCTTTTTAGCCGCCGCTAACAGTATTGGCGTGCTACCGCAAAACGCCATTGGCTTTGAGGATGCACAATCAGGCATTGACGGCTTGAAAGCCGCGGGCATCTATGCCGTCGGCTTGTCGGCCAGCCAACCCTTAATCGGAGCCGACATGCAAGTCTCTGAAATGACTGAACTAAGCGTTGATGCACTGCTCAATCGCTAAAGAAGGACACGAACCTTTAGCAGCAGGCACCTCTTTTCATCTACATTGTATCTATGCTAGAATGTAGATGAAAAGAGAGAGATGCGTCAACATACCTCTCTAGTGTAGAGCCGTTTGAGACGGTGACCGATTTTGTTACAAAAAATAACCGTACTCGATCAAAGTAAACGGTTATTTTTTATTGTCATTTTTAAGCAATTTCACAATCAGCGCAATCAAAGCAATGGTAAACATACCAAACCCTAGGATCGTCTGAATTGTTTCATATGCTGACAACAGGCCTCTCCTTTCTGTAAATTTTGGAAGTACGCTCATACGCACCACCTCACCGAAAGAGGAAAGTCTCTGCTCCTACGCTTCTCACTTTGTTGCGATGCTCGTCGCAAAGCGCATGTTCCTTTGCGCTTGCCTCCGCCTTAACTTCTCTACACTTATCGTATATCATGAATGCCTAATAAATATTCAGGTTACAATATTTTTTTAGATAAAATGATTTAGAGAAAAAACCGCCCACATCAGAAAAATGATGTGGGCGGTTTTTTGTAATTATTTATTTTTTGTTTCAAATAACGGACTAACTGGTTTGTTTTCGTGGATACGTTTAATCGCATCTCCGATTAATTCACCAACGCTGACTTCGTCAATTTTTGCAATTTTACGATCATCAGATAGGTAAATAGAGTCTGTTACAACTAAGCGTTCAATTGCTGAATCTTCAATACGTTGTAAGGCTGGTCCTGATAAAACGGGATGTGTACAAGAAGCGTAAACGTCTTTTGCTCCGGCTTCTTTCAATGCGTTTGCAGCAAGAGAAATTGTCCCCGCTGTGTCAATCATGTCATCAATTAAGACACATGTTTTGCCTTCCACATGACCAATGATATTCATTACTTCTGCTACGTTCGCTTTTGGACGACGTTTGTCAATGATCGCAATTGGTGCTTTTAAGAATTCTGCCAATTTACGCGCACGCGTTACACCACCATGGTCAGGGGAAACAACAACGACGTCATCGCCTTGAATGCCGTGTTCGATGAAGTAATCGGCAATTAATGGTGCACCCATCAAATGATCCACTGGAATATCAAAGAATCCTTGAATTTGGACCGCATGTAAGTCCAATGTCAACATTCTTGTTGCACCAGCTTTTTCAATCATGTTTGCAACAAGTTTAGCAGTGATTGGTTCCCGGGCACGTGCTTTACGGTCTTGACGTGCATACCCATAATAAGGCATAACCACGTTAATTGTTTTAGCACTCGCACGTTTTAACGCATCAATCATGATTAATAGTTCCATTAAGTTATCGTTAACAGGGCTACTTGTTGATTGAATGACGTAAACATGTGCACCACGAATACTTTCTTCAATATTCACTTGAATTTCGCCATCACTAAATTGTGTTACAGAGCACTTTCCTAGCTCCACACCCACAGCATCCGCAATTTTTTCTGCTAAGGGACGATTAGAGTTCAAAGAAAAGATTTTCAATCTTGGATCAAAATAATGTTTCGACATTAGAACCTCCACTTTCTATTTCAGCCAATTCGTTAAAACTGAACAATACTTTCCTTCTAAAATAATAGTAGTCCTAGCCAAATAAATCAAGAGATTTTCTGTATTTCATACAAGATATTCATCAAAAGTCGCTTTCTTCTAACTATTTTATCGTATTTGTCTAAAAAATGAGGATTATTTGAATAAAGAAAGGTACTCGCCATAGCCTTCTTTTTCTAAATCTGCCACTGGCACAAATCTCAAAGCTGCCGCATTAATGCAATAACGTAAGCCGCCTTCTTGGAGTGGGCCATCAGTGAAAACATGCCCTAAATGTGAATCCGCTTCTTGACTGCGAACTTCTACTCGGTGCATGCCGTGACTAAAATCAGCTTTTTCTTTGACGCCACGTTTTTCAATTGGTTTGGTAAAGGATGGCCAGCCGCAACCAGCATCGTATTTGTCCAAGGAGCTAAACAACGGCTCGCCACTAACAATGTCTACATAGATTCCGTCTTGGTAAAAGTCATCATATTCTCCTGAAAAAGGGCGTTCTGTTGCGTTTTCTTGTGTGACGGCATATTGAAGATCCGTCAAGGTTTGTTTTAATTCTTCTTCTGTTGGTTTTGTCATTCTGTCCACTCCTTTTCTTCTGTTCAATTTATTGGGTTCAATGATACCACGTTTGCCAAACAGGCACCTAATAGTTTGCATAGTAAAAGACAGTCCTTTCTCTTTTTAACGAATGAAAAGGACTGTCTTTTATTAGTTGAATTCTTTTAGTAGTCGGGCTACTTTGGCAATTGGTAAGCCCATAATGGCGTAATAATCGCCGGCGATTGCTTCAATTAGTAATGCTCCTTGTCCTTGGATACCATAAGCGCCTGCTTTGTCGGCATATTCTGCGGTATCTAAGTAAGCATGGATTTCCGTGTCTGTCAGTGGATAAAACGTCACGGTTGAATGAACTGTCGCGGAGCGCTCTTTTTCCCCTTGTTTCAACGTCACACTTGTATACACGTCATGTGTTTTGCCACTTAGGAGGCGCAACATGCGATAACCGTCTTCCCGAGAAGTGGGTTTGCCGAGGATTTCTCCCGCCAATGCCACAATTGTATCGCAGCCAATGACTAGTGCTTCGGGGGATTGCTCTGCTATAGCCGCTGCTTTTTGGGCAGCCATTTGCGCCACATATTCTGCTGGTAAGCCGTCTTTACCAACAGTTTCATCGATATCGGCTGGTGCAATCGTAAAAGTTGGGACCACACGCTTTAATAACTCCTGACGGCGAGGAGATTGGGATGCTAAAATAATTTGCATAAAATGATGACGCCTCGTTTCTTTTTAATGGGGGTCTTGAATGCGTTTAAACATTCGTTCCATATCTGAATTCGTAAAATGAATCAGCACCGGACGTCCATGCGGACAATTAAACGGATTTTCGCACAAGGCTAAATCTTTTAATAGCACGCGTGCTTGTTGCTCATTGAGGTAATGATTGGCTTTGATGGATCGCTTACAGCTCATCATAATGGCAGTTGCTTCACGGAATTTTTTCACGCTGACCGAGCCAGTTGTTAGCAACATGTCAATCATCTCGCGAACAATGCTTTCCTCTTCGCCTGCAGGATACCAAGTTGGGTGCGCCCGCACAATGAAACTATTTTGTCCAAAGTCTTCCAAATGGATGCCGACTTCTGCAAGGGTTTCTTTCTGCTCTTTAATTTTCAAGGCATCACTATTTGGATAATCAATAACGATTGGTACCAATAATTCTTGTAAATCATCACTGACTTCGCCAATTTTTTCACGGAAGTACTCGTATTTAATTCGTTCTTGGGCAGCGTGTTGGTCGATAATAAACAGGCCATCTTTGCTTTGTGCGAATAAATAAGTTCCGTGCATTTGACCGAAGTATTCTAACTCAGGAAAACGTTCTGTCGGTCGTTCTTCTTCCAACTTATTCAGGGCTTGTTTCAGTTCTCTTTGACTCGCAGCGCTATTGGCATCGAATTCCGGGTGAAGTTTCATTTCTTCTTGGAAAACCTCGTCAGCAGCCTCTGATGAACGCAGAGAAGGTTCTGAATCAGATACTTTAGTTACTTTCGTTTCTTTGGCTATTATCTGTTGCTCATTACTAGATGTTTCCCAATGATTTGCGGAATCAACAGCTGCCGAAGAGGTTTCGTAAGCTGACGTTTCTTCCGCTACACTCGTTGATTCTGGCACTGGCGGCGCAAATGGGTCGTCCATTGGGTCCACTGCTCTTTCTGTCTGGTTGACAGTTTCAGGGGCGCTTGAGACTGGTGTTTCGTCTGTCGCATGTTCCGCATAGAAGCGACCCGTTGCGGGATTATAGCTTAAGCTGCCCGGTCGTTGTTTTACCGCAGGTTGTTCAGTCGATAAAGGAATTTCCATTTGTTCGGCTTTAGGTTCTGGCGGTAGTTTCTTTTTAAAACGCAAATTGTCTGCCGCATTGGGAATCAACTGTTCTTGGCTCAACACTTCTTGAATCGCCTGTTCAATTAATGCCATTAAATCTTTTTCTTTACTTAAACGAACTTCTTGCTTAGTAGGATGGACATTGACATCGACTAACAGCGGATCCATTTCAATTTCTAACACAGCAATTGGAAAACGCCCCACCATTAGTTTCGAACCATAGCCGGCTACAATTGCTTTATTTAACGCGAAATTTTTAATATAACGACCATTGATAATCGTTGATAAATAGTTGCGGCTGGCCCGTGTGACTTCTGGCAATGAAACATACCCTGTCAAAGTAAAATCAAGGTCTTTTCCTTCAATTTTCAACATTTTCTTTGCGGTACTAATGCCATAAATCCCGGCAATCGTTTGTTTTAAATCACCATTGCCTGTTGTACTCATCATTTTGTGGCCGTCATGAACTAAGCGAAAAGCGACTTTAGGGTGGCTTAACGCCAGACGATTGACAATGTCACCAATATTGGCCAATTCCGTTTGGATCGTTTTGACGTATTTCAAACGAGCGGGCGTATTATAAAATAAATTAGAAACGGTCATTTTTGTGCCTTTACGGAGGGCTGCTGGTCGGTTTTCTTCGACCTTGCCCCCTTTTAGAATCACATAGCTGCCTTCTTCTTCCTCAGCTGTGGCAGTTTCGACAATCATTTCAGAAACTGAGGCAATACTTGGTAAGGCTTCGCCTCGGAACCCCAAGCTGCGAATTCGAAACAAATCATCTCTTGTATGAATTTTGCTTGTGGCATGGCGTTTGAAGGCATTCAGTACATCTTCTTTGGCAATTCCTTCACCATTATCAATAATTTGAATGGTTTTCAAGCCAGCTTCTTCAATAAAAATATCAATTTGGGTGCTTCCTGCATCCAATGCATTTTCCACCAATTCTTTGACGACAGAAGCGGGACGTTCAACAACTTCACCAGCAGCAATCTGGTTGGCTAGTTGTTCGGATAGTTCTTGAATTTTCCCCATTTCACGACCTCCTAACCGGTTCGGTTCCTAATTAGATACGTTTTTGCAATTGATGAAGCATGTTTAACGCATCTAGTGGTGTCATTTCTAATAGATTCATTTTCTTCAATGTGTCAATGACACTTAATTCTTCTGTTGAAACTTCTTTAAATAATGAAAGTTGCTCGGTTTCTTCATGGACTTCTGAAACTTCTTCATGATGAACTGAACTTGGAATCGTTGTTTCTTCCGCTTCTAAAGCGGATAAAATGGTGGCTGCTCGTTCTAAAAGCGGGCTTGGTAAACCAGCGATTTTAGCAACGTGTATCCCATAGCTCTTATCAGCAGGTCCTTCCATCATTTTATGAAGAAAGACCACTTCGCCATCTTTTTCGACAGCGCCCACGTGAATATTCTTCAAGCCTTTTAAAGTTTCATCTAGAACAGTTAGTTCATGATAATGTGTAGAGAATAGCGTTTTGGCTTGTACTTCACGATGGATATATTCAATGATCGCTTGCGCTAGCGCCATTCCATCATAGGTTGCCGTGCCGCGCCCTAATTCATCAAATAAAATTAGGCTGTTAGGCGTGGCGTGCCGCAGTGCTTGGTTGGCTTCCATCATTTCTACCATAAAGGTACTTTGCCCTGCAATTAGATCATCAGAGGCCCCAATCCGTGTAAAAATTTGATCGAAAATTGGCATTTCAGCACTTTCCGCTGGTACAAAACAGCCAATTTGCGCCATGACCACCGTCAAAGCCAATTGACGCATGTAGGTACTTTTCCCTGACATGTTTGGTCCAGTAATCAAGAGAATATCTGTTTCTGGGTTCATGCGGATACTGTTTGGAATGTATTCTTGGTGCCCTAAAACTTTTTCCACGACTGGGTGTCGTCCTTCGACAATCGCCAAATTTTTCGTGTTACTTCTTAACGTTGGTCGAACGTATTGATACCGTTCACTAATTGTTGCAAAAGATTGTAAAACATCAACCGCACTAATGGTTTTAGCCAGTGTTTGCAACCGATCAATGTTCGTTTTCACTTGTTCTCTCACGGCCAAGAACAATTGATATTCTAGTTCAACTGATTTTTCTTCGGCTTCTAAGATTAAACGCTCTAGTTCTTTTAGTTCGGGCGTAATAAAGCGCTCCGCATTAGCTAATGTTTGCTTACGCTCGTATTTTCCTTCTTCTAAATTCGCTAAATTTGACTTAGTGATTTCAATGAAATAACCAAAGACACGATTGTAGCCAATCTTCAAGTTTTTAATCCCTGTTTCTTGGCGTTCTTTCGCTTCTAACTCCGCTAACCATTGCTTACCATTGCGCATGGCATCACGGTATTCATCTAATTGGTCGTTATAGCCGTCCTTAATAACATTTCCTTCAGTAATTTGTAAAGGGGCTTCTTCATTAATCGCCGTCGCAATCAATGCCACTAAATCTTCAACAGGGTTTAAGTCGACTAACAAATCATCCCATTCCCCTTGATTGATCCCGACAATTAACTGTCGAATCGTTGGTACTTGTTCTAAAGAGGTCCGTAATTGAATTAAATCACGCCCATTCACACTGCCGAATGCCACGCGTCCTGCTAACCGCTCTAAATCATAAACGTTCGTCAATGCTGCTTGCAAATCTAAGCGTTCAAAATAGGCATTTAATAAGGATTGCACCATTTCTTGACGCGCCTTAATTTGACGTTCCTGAATTAGCGGACGATCCAACCATTGTTTTAATAAACGGCCGCCCATAGCTGTTTTCGTTTCATCTAATAGCCACAAAAGAGTCCCTTTTTTCTGTCCTGTTCGAATCGACTGACTCAATTCTAAATTGAATTTAGAATAATGATCCATTTTCAAGAAATGATCTGGCTGATATTCCACAGCTTTCTGAATATGGGACAAGCTCCGCTTTTGGGTAACGGATAAATAAGATAATAATTTGCCTGTAATTTCAATTTCTAATGGATTAATCAGTTCATTGGTTAAAAAACTAAACTCGGCATTTTCTTCCACCGTTTCTTGTGTCGAAAAGATGATGTTTAAACGTAAACTTAAGTTCTCTTTTAACGATTCAGGAATCCCTGAGCCTAGGACCATTTCTTTTGTTTGCAACGCAGAAGCTTGGTTCAAAACGCCCTCTTCATCAGCCAAGACTGCTGTTTTTAATTCGCCTGTACTCAAATCTACATAGGCAAAACCGAACTGATTACCATCTGTTAGCACAGCGGTTAAGTAATTATTGTCTTTGGCTTCCAAGCCTTTACTATTCATCACCGTTCCTGGCGTTACCAACTGCACCACTTCTCGTTTGACCATGCCCTTGGTAGTCTTTGGATCTTCCACTTGCTCACAAATCGCTACTTTATAGCCTTGCTCAATCAACGTATCAATGTAGCCTTGCGCGGCATGATAAGGAACGCCACACATAGGAATCGGATCATCCGCATTGCGGTTACGACTGGTTAACGTCAATTCTAAGATTTGCGCTGCATTGATAGCATCTTCATAAAATAATTCATAAAAATCACCTAAGCGATAAAATAAAAACGCATCCTTGTATTGGGCCTTAATGGATAAATATTGTTCCATCATGGGTGTATTTTTTGTCTTTTGTGGCATTTAATTCCCTTCCTTCTCTAGCTCTTCGTTCACGCGGTATTGAATGAGCGCCGTGACATGTTGGACTAAGTCATTGGCTTCGATCAGTTGTTCGCGGTAGGATACAACGAGTGGGTGCTCATCAAACTCTTTTGTTTTCGCATCAGCTCGTTGAATGGCTTCTTTTTCAGCAGTTGGTTTGCCATAGTGAGCAAATTGAACCGCATCTTTTTGCGCAGCTTTAATTTCTTCCACTAATTCTGTCAGCTTTTTGTTTTTCTTTACCTTTTCTTCAATCGCTTGGTAGCGCTGAATGACTTCATCTTGTCCAATTAAATGTAACAATTTTTCTAATTCTTTATTACTTTGTGCATCTAAATTCAACGGCTCCATTTTTTTCACCTTCATCTTTCACCGGCACTTTTTCTATAAGAGCAGAAAAAGTTAACCTCTTAATGATCCGAGATTAACTTTTCTTCTATTATTCTTGAAACGGGCGATCTTCGCTAATCTGAATCGGCTCAATCATCTTCGCTTGGCCCGTTTGGTCATCAATCTCTAAAATACAGGCAGATAAAATCGTCCGCCCTGTTTCGACTACCTCAAAGCGCTTCGGCAATGCTGTCATAAACTTCTCAATAATCGGTTCACGCTTCATTCCTAGAATCCCATCATAAGGTCCGGTCATACCGACATCACTTAAGAAGGCTGTCCCTTTCGGTAAAATCCGAGCGTCATTTGTTTGAACATGCGTATGTGTTCCAACAACGGCTGAAACTTGGCCATCTAAAAACCAGCTCATGGCTTGTTTTTCACTCGTCGTTTCGCCATGAAAATCCACAAAAATGAGCGGTGTCCGTTTGCGAGCGATAGCCACTAGCTCGGCGGCTTTCTTGAAAGGATCTTCCAATGGCACCATAAATGTGCGGGCCTGTAAATTAATCACCGCTAGTTCCAATTGATTGACTTTCACAAAAACCATTCCTTGACCAGGCACATCTTCTGGAAAGTTCGCTGGACGAACCATTTTCTTCGCATCATCAATGAATTCAAAGATATCCTTGTTGTCCCACGTATGGTTACCCATCGTAACAACATCGACACCATCTTGCAAAAATTTCTTATAAATCTTGCCAGTAATTCCCCGACCAGATGCCGCATTTTCACCATTGGCAATGGTCACTTGTGGACGATATTTTTTCTTTAATTTAGGGACATACGTTGCTAGGGCTTCTCTTCCTAAAGAACCGACAACATCTCCTATAAATAATATACGCAAAAAGGTTCCTCTTCTCTTTTTAACATCTCTTGTTTATTATAGTTGTTTTCGCTTTGAAAAGAAAGTTTTGGTTTTAAAAGATTAAAAAAAGTGTCTCAACGAACAATCCTTGCAATTGTTCGTTGAGACACTACACGCGATACTTATTCGCTTTTTATTTTATTTCGCATAGTCAACGGCACGTGTTTCACGGATAACCGTTACTTTGATATGTCCTGGATAATCCAAGTCATCTTCAATTTTCTTCCGAATGTCTCGAACTAAACGAACAGATTCTAAATCAGAAATTTCTTCTGGTTTCACCATGACACGAACTTCACGTCCTGCTTGAACAGCAAAACTTGAATCAACGCCTTCAAAACTATTAGAAATATTTTCTAAGTTTTCTAAGCGGCGAATGTAGTTTTCTAACGATTCACTACGTGCACCTGGACGGGCTGCAGATAACGCATCTGCGGCTGCCACTAAAACAGAAATAACTGAGGTTGCTTCCACATCACCATGATGTGAGGCAATGGCATTAATAACTACTGAATTTTCTTTATATTTCGCAGCTAATTCTGCGCCAATCTCAACGTGAGAACCTTCAATTTCATGATCTAATGCTTTCCCAATATCATGTAGTAAACCTGCACGTTTGGCTAATTGAACATCTTCGCCTAATTCGGCGGCTAAAACGCCAGCCAGTTTTGCTACTTCGATTGAATGGTTCAAGACATTTTGACCATAACTTGTTCTGAAACGTAAACGGCCTAAAATTTTAATTAAATCAGGATGTAACGTATGAGCACCTACTTCAAAGGCTGCTTGTTCTCCGTATTCACGAATCCGTTCATCCATTTCTTTACGTGATTTTTCTACCATTTCTTCGATGCGAGCGGGATGAATCCGACCATCTTGGATTAATTTTTCCAAGGTCATTCGAGCGATTTCTCGTCTGATTGGATCAAATCCGGATAACACAACCGCTTCTGGCGTATCATCAATGATTAAGTCAATCCCTGTTAATGTTTCCAATGTACGAATATTACGTCCTTCACGACCAATAATGCGACCTTTCATCTCATCATTTGGTAAAGTGACCACGGAAACAGTTGTTTCAGAAACAGAATCGGCGGCGCAACGTTGAATTGCTAGGGAAAGCAAGTTCTTCGCTTTGCGATCAGATTCTTCTTTGGCACGTTGTTCTGACTCCTTGACCATCAAGGTTAGTTCATGATTCAACTCTTCTTCTGTTGACTTCATAATAATCGATTTTGCTTCTTCTTTTGAAAGGGAAGCAATTCGTTCTAATTCTTGATGTTGCTGATTAATTAAGTTTTCTACTTCTTTTTCTCGCTCATCAATTAATTGCTGTCTAGCACCGAGTTTCTCTTCTTTTTCTTCCAGTGAGCCTTCACGTTTTTCAAGAGAGTCATCTTTACGATCCAACGTTTGTTCCCGTTGAATTAAACGATTTTCTTGAGATTTAAGTTCTAATCTGCTTTCTTTCAACTCACTTTCAATTTCTGAACGATACTTCTGGTTCTCTTCCTTAGCTTCTAGCAATGCTTCTTTTTTCAGTGTTTCTGATTCTTTCCGAGCGTTCTCGAGAATACTCGACGCTGAAATTTTTGCACCATTTATTGCTTTATCATGACGTGACTTTGCAATAACAAATCCTAAACCAAGACCGACAATCAAACCGACGATAGCGAGGAGAATATTTAAAACCATATTTCCACCTCCATACTATCTTTTTGTTAATTCATATCTTGTAGTTTTTTGATAAACTAAAATCAATTATCAATATGCCTACTTGCATATTTGTGCATACACACAATTTTATTCTAATGTTTGTCGCGAAAGGTGTCAACTTAAAAAAGCCCTTTCTTTTGGAAAGGGCAGCAAATATTAGACAACGTCACATTTTTAGGTTTCCGCCGTCACGAATTGTTTAAATTTTAGAACAAACGCCGCATAGTCTGCTGTTTGACTAAGCTGCTTGATGTGGATGGGTTCGGACATGGACAACAGTCTATTTAACAATTTAGTTCTAAACAAAGAAAGACAACACCTGTCCTGTTCAGTAAGTGTTGTCCTTCTTCTTAACGAGTCGTATTCACTCGTTATTTATTCGTCTAAGGGTAATTCTTCTTGACCTTCTGCTTCTTCTGTAATGGTTGAACCGTCACCGATGCCGTATGCATCACGGACCAATTTAGACACTTCTGCCATCATTTCAGGATGATCCGCCATGTATTGTTTGGCATTTTCACGGCCTTGGCCAATTCGTTCTTCTTTGTAGCCATACCAAGCACCACTTTTACTGATAAGGTCTTTTTCCACAGCCATATCTAGTAATTCGCCTTCTTGGGAAATCCCTTGGCCATACATGATATCAACTTCTGCCACTTTAAATGGTGGCGCCACTTTGTTTTTAACGACTTTAATTTTTGTGCGGTTACCGACGATGTCTGTTCCTTGTTTTAACTGTTCTGCACGACGGACTTCTAGACGAACCGTTGCGTAGAATTTCAATGCACGTCCACCAGGAGTTGTTTCAGGATTTCCGAACATCACGCCAACTTTTTCACGAATTTGGTTAATGAAAATAGCAATTGTTTTTGTCTTATTAATTGAGCCTGATAATTTACGTAGTGCTTGAGACATTAGTCGAGCTTGTAAGCCGACATGGCTCGCTCCCATCTCACCATCAATCTCTGCACGAGGAACTAACGCAGCAACCGAGTCGATGACAACGATGTCAATCGCACCACTTGAAACTAAGGCATCGGCAATCTCTAAGCCTTGCTCGCCCGTATCTGGTTGAGATAAAAGTAATTCATCAATGTTAACGCCTAGTTTCTCCGCATATTGAGGATCCAATGCATGCTCAGCATCGATAAAAGCGGCTGTTCCACCATTTCGTTGCACTTCTGCAATTGCGTGTAAAGAAACAGTTGTTTTACCTGAACTCTCAGGACCATATACTTCAATAATTCGGCCACGTGGATACCCACCTACGCCCAATGCAACATCTAACGCTAAAGAACCACTAGGGATAGTTGAAATTTTTTGATCAGCTTTTTCGCCTAATTTCATAATAGAGCCTTTCCCAAAGTTCTTTTCAATTTTTTTCAGTGCGGCATCTAAAGCCACTTTACGATCATCTGCCAATGGATAATCCTCCTTTAATTTATATAAACTTATTTTTCATTTCCTGTTAGTAGGTCTATCATATCTCTTTTGTACCAAAAAAGCAAGAAAAAACCGAACAAACATTCGCATATTTATTTTTTATTAATGATTCGGCGCCGCAAAAGATCTAATCCTCGCATAACCGCACTCTGTCTAATATAATTTCGGTCACGGTTAAAATGGAAACATTCTGCAACGGTTGGTTGGCCTTCTTCCGCCAGCCCAATCCAAACAGTGCCTGTCGGTTGACCTTCGATTGGGTCACCAGCGACCCCAGTAAATGATAAACCATAGTTAGATTTAGCTAACTGACGCGCTTTCTCTGCCATTTCTTTGGCACACGCTTCACTTACCGTGCCATGTTCTTCTAAAAGTTCATGAGAAATTCCTAAAAAGTTCTCTTTTGTTTCTTGCGAATACGTCACGAAGCCTCCCTTAAAAATCTTCGAAGCACCCGCAATTTCCCCCAGTGTACTTTGGAATAGGCCAGCGGTGAGGCTCTCAGCAGCCGTGACGGTTTGTCCGTTTTGTAATAACAAATCCACTGTTACCTTGGCTAAACTATTGTCATCCCCATACCCATAAAAATAGTCTCCCACTTTAGCTAAAACCTTTTCTTCCGTCGCTGTTAATAATTCTTCGCCAGCTACTAAGTCTTTTGTTTTAACTGTTAAACGAAGTGTCACTTCATTAGGCTTAGCATAAGGCGCAATGGTTGGATTCGTTTGGTGCGCAATCAACGATTGAATCTCGGTCACCAGCTGTGATTCACCAATGCCATAAAAACGCAAGACTCTTGAAATCAATTGTTCTTCTTGTGGAAACGCATTAATCAATAAAGGTCGTGCCGCTTGTTGAAACATCGGAATTAATTCATTGGGCGGCCCTGGTAAGAGCAAATAGCTTGTTGTGCCTTCTGTTACGAAAGAACCAACCGCTAATCCTGTCGGGTTTTGAAGAACTTGTCCACCTTCAATGGCTAACACTTGTCGTAGATTATTTTCCGTCATTGGCCGCTTAGACTGTTGGAAAAACTGGTGTAAGCGGTTCAATCCTTCTTGATCTTCTACTAATGATTTATGGAGATGTTGTGCGACAACTTGCTTGGTTAAATCGTCTTCTGTAGGTCCTAGCCCTCCACAAAGGACAATTAAATCACTTCTTTGTTCTGCTTCTGTTAGTAGCGTTTCTAAGCGGCCGCCGTTATCGCCAACAACGGTCTGATAGTAAACATCGATGCCTAGCGCAGCTAACTCTTCTGATAAAAAGGTGGCGTTGGTATTCACTACTTGTCCCAGTAATAACTCTGTTCCGACTGCAATGATTTCTGCTTTCATTGATTTCCCCTTCTCTAATAACATACGTAGTTAAACTCACTTTCCATTTTAGCACAACAAAATTTTTACAAAAGAATTTGAGCTCCAGGAAATAATTTTTTTATCAGGAAATTTATTAATTATTACGAAAAAAATGTTCATTTTCTCACAATACATTGTATAATAACGTTATATCGAAAGGAGAGAAATGAATGAGTGTAGTATTAGGACTTTTGGGTCTATTAGGGTTACTTGTCAGCGGGGGACTGACTATCAAAGCATTAATTAAGAAACAACCGAAAAAACAATATGGCTATGCCGCGTTAGCAAGTGCCGCTCTATTTATTGGTGGGGTTGCCACGACAGATTCTTCCCCAACGCTTTCACTTGATGCAGAGAGTGTTGAAACCGATGCCAATGGCTCAGCCACCATCAAAGGCGAATACGACGGCAACAGCAAACTAACGGCCAATGGCAAGGAAGTAAAAACGAAAGACAAAACGTTTGCTTACAAAGTAAAACTGTCCGATGAAAAAACGCAAAAAATCACCTTTGTTGCTGAGAAGAAAGATACCAAAGTTGAAAAATCAGTCGAAGTCACACCGTCAAAAGAATTTATTGCGAGCATCACAGATTCTGAGCAAGAATTGGCCAAAACAGAAAAAGCCTTAGCTTACGCTGAAAAACAACCTTCTCAGAAAAACTATGATGAAGCCGCAACCTTAGTATCTTCATTAAGTCAAGAATACGAGGAATACAATGATCGCCTTGAAAAAATCAAAGAAGCAGTACCTGTTGATGAAGCAGTTACAACTGCTGAAAAATCTAAAAGTAAAAGCGATTATCAAGCAGCTGAAAAATTAGTAGCTGCTGCCCCAGTTGGCAAAGAAGGATTTCAACAACGATTAACGACTGTTCAAACCGCTATCGCTGAAAAAGAAAAAAATGAACAATTAGTCGCCAGTGCAACTGCCGCTGTTGAAAAAGCTGAACAAGAACCAACCAATGAAGCTTACTATAATGAAGCGATCAAACAAATTGACGCTTTAAACTCCCCAAATCAAGCTTTAACAAAACGGGTAGCCGTTGTTAAAACTCAATTAGATGCCCACAAAGAAAAACAACGAAAAGAAGCAGAAGCTCAGAAACTAGCCGCTGAAAAAGCGCAAAAAGAACAAGCCGAAGCGGCAGCAAAAGCGCAAGCTGAAGCAGAGGCGCAACAAGCCGCACAGGCGCCGGTGGAAGTCGAGACGGCTGCTGCAAATGCTGGTCCAGAAACAAGCACAACTGTTCTTGTGACATCAACTGGCAGTAAATACCATGCACGTAAATGTGGAAATGGAACCTATACAGAAACTACTTTAGAAGCAGCTCTAGCAAATAACTTAACTCCTTGTTCTAAATGTTATTAATTTTTGGGTAAAATAAAGAAAGAAGTGAGAGATAAAATATTTTATTCCTCACTTCTTTCTTTATTAATAATTTTTTCTTTTATTGATACACACTGATTCGTTGATTTGGGTGTGCATTACTTTCCACTTCATCTAACATGGCAACGGCGTAGTCTGCGTAACTAATGTAGCTGTCACCTTGACTATTGGTTGTTAATTCTTCGCCAGCGACTTCATAATGGCCTGTCGCAGGACCTTCAGCATCAAACATGGCTGCAGGACTAATATAGGTCCAGTGGATGTTTTGAGCTTCTTTCAATAAGTTTAAAGCTTCGCCCATCGCCGAAGCTAATGGCTGAATTTCTGCTGGGAATGATGGTGTATCTTTTAATTGAGTTGTGTGTTCTGGGTCCACATACAAGGTTCCAGCGCCCCCAACGACAAACAAGCGCGTTTTTTGATTGGTTAAAATCTCAATCAAATGCTGGGTAGATTTGGGGAAATCTTGCACATCAGGGAATCCTAAGGCACTAATTAATACATCAAACGCTTGAATATCTTCTGTTGTTAATTGATAAACATCTTTTTCAATGGTCGGTGTGCCATCTGTTATTTTTGAGGCATTACGAACGATGGCTGTCACGTCCATCCCGCGACGTTTAGCTTCTGCTAAAAGTAATTGTCCTTCTTTTCCTGTTGCTCCTAATACTGCTACTTTCATGTAAATCATCCTTTCATTTTTAAATAGAACTAAAATAGTTACATTTAATACTTTAAAAGTAGAGAGATTACTTATCTCTCTTAACTTCTATTTCATGAATCACATCTGCTAAGGTGATGCTTTTCAATTCTTCTTCCATTTTTTGTTGCACTTTAGTAAATTCAGTTTCTAGTACCGATTGGATATTTGCCCCAACGGAACAGTTTGGATTAGGATTTTGATGGATATTGAAAATCTCTCGTTCCAATTCAACCGCTGTATAAATTTCATACAGCGAGATCTCTTCTGGTTTCTTTAATAAGGTATTTTTATTGGCTCCACGCATGGAATGAATCAAGCCGGCTTTTTTTAACTGACTCATTAGTCGTCGAACAACGACTGGATTCGTATTCACGCTCGAAGCAATGTATTCAGAAGTCACTTGTTCTTGAGGACCTGTTTCAATCAAACTTAAAATATGAATCGCAACACTTAATTTCGTTGACATGGCCATGTCTAATCACTCCAAACTAAATGTAACGTTATTTGTTACATTTACAGAATACGCTGTTTCGTTTTATTTGTCAATGAGAAACCTCTGACTATTCAAAATAAAAATCATTTGTTGAAACAACACGTGCCCCAAACGGCATTAACGCTAATTTCGCCAATTTAAAGGACTGTTGCCCAAACGGAATACCGATGATTGTCAGACAAAGCAACAAGCCACTAATACAATGCCCAATTGCTAATGGTAGTCCACTGATAATCAGCCAAATAATATTTACCACCAAAGATACGCCACTATCACTATACACGACTCGCTTTTTAAACGGCCAAAAGCTCAATCCCGCTAATTTGAAACATTGTAAACCAATCGGAATACCAATGATTGTAATGCACCAAATCACGCCTGCGAATAGCCAAGATAAGCCACCAAAAAAGCCGCCAAAGATGAACCATAAAATATTGCCAAGTGTTTTCATTCTTGTTCCTCTACTTTCCTCATTAAAAATTATGTATGTGAGTAAGTATACCACGAAAGCTTCTTTTTGTTTCAAACAATATTGTAAGGTCGCTGACTCGTTAAAAGACGAAGACGCTATTTCATGATACAATGAAGAAACTAACGATAAAGGAGCAGACTTCATGGACTTACATTTAACCGTCGATCTAAAAAAAACAAAGACACTCATTGACTTAGCCGATCAGGCCCACTTAATCATTGAACAAACAACTAAATTACCGAAAAAAGAGGCAGCGATTCTTTTCTTGCTAAGAGATAACCAACTAGTTGCTTTAGGACTTGCTGAAGAAAAATCTACATATAAAGAAGTTTCTTTTGATTACTCGATTTTATTGAAACCGACTTGGGACACAGAACTTGCCTATTTAGCGCAAGCTTTCCTAGATGATGCGAAAGAAAGTGGTTTAACATTGGAAGCAACCCCAGCGACAGTCAAAATTCCGAAAAGTGCGGTAGCGACAGTGACTAACTATAAAGAAACAGTCACCTTTATCTTGGAACGTTTTGGCTACTCTCTGTTTAAAAAACCGGCGCCGAAGAAAGCCAGACCAGCCAAAGCACGCCACAAATGGACAAAAGAAGTTAGCCAAATTCCTTTTTATATTGATACTCGACAAAGCAAAGCAACTGTTTTTTGGCAAAAGCGCAATGAAATGCTTATTAAAGCTGGCGCGACAATGATGCCCGAAGCCCCTTTAAATAAAGACGGGTCTGTCGGTTTCTCCGCCAGATTTGGTGAAAAACTTCGTGATGAACGCAAGGGCCAATTTAAAGACTTTGTCACAACGGAAGATATCATCTTAAAAAGCGTTAATGAAGTCGGCTTGTTTCTCTATTTTGCTGGAACAAACAGCTGGTTAGAGCTAGTTGATGAGAACGGCAAAACCTTAAATGAATGGACTGTGGTGGAATAAACCTTATAAAAAATGTCGCACCTGATTTTTATGATTCAGGCGCGACATTTTTTTAATTTAAATAACTTTTTGCTATCGCTTGATACTTATCAATCATATCTAAATAATTATCAATTTCGACATATTCGTCGACTTGGTGTGCAGTAGTGGTCACACCTGGTCCAAAGACAACGCAATCAAATGTATTGTCTGATTTAGTAAATTCAGCTAAGTCTGTGGTCCCAGCGCTTGTCACTAATGGTAATGGTTGATCAAATTGGGCTTGAATGGCTTGAATTAACGCAGAATCTTTCTCAGCTTTTACAGGAATTTTATTGTAATCAATCGTTAATTCTAACTGATGTTTTTCTTTTTTGTTCAATTCATCGACAATTTTTTGTAATAATGCAATGACTTGGTCGTTGCTGAATTCTGGAATTGAACGGATATTCCCTTGCAAGGCTGCTTGACCTGGAATACTGTTCACTTGTGTGCCACCTTTAATGACGGTTACATTGTGAATCGTTCGACCTAATTCAGGATTTTCATAGTTTGCTGTGACTTCCGCCATTTGTTGGTTTGCTTCTGTAATAAATTCGTTCAAATTATTAATCGCGTTAATGCCTTCTTCTGGCATCGAACTGTGGGCTTCTTTTCCGTGTGACACAACAGAATAGTTAATTGAACCCATGTGCGCATACATCAAGTTATAATTGGTTGGTTCTCCAATGACTAAGGCACTTAAATCATCCGCATAGCCTTTTTCAGTTAATTGGCCAGCACCTAGCTCACCGACTTCTTCACCAACTGTACCTAAAAATTTAACCGCTCCATTTAATGGGACTTTCTTTTCTTTTAATTCAATCATTGCTAAAACCATTGCGACTAAGCCGCTTTTCATGTCTGTTGCGCCACGTCCATACAATTTATTTCCTTCAATATGGGCCGCAAATGGCGGGAAAGTCCATTGACTTTCGTCCCCTTCAGAAACCACGTCCATGTGGCCACTAAACCCTAAGACTTTTTCTCGGTTTTCACCTAAATAAGCAACCAAACTACTACGATTTGGTGCATAAGAAACAAGTTCAGAAGGGATCTCATATTTTTTCAAAAGATTTTGTAAATAGATTGCCACTTCTTCTTCGTTTCCATTTACAGATTTAATTTTAACCACATCTTGTAAAATACTAATTTTTTCTGATTTTTCCATTGCCATTCGCCCTTTCTTGTTATGCTTAATTCTAGTGTACGCTTCTCTCAGTAAAACCGCAACTGACTTGGTTAGGTCAGCAAAAAACACGCGACATTTCTTAAAACTGTCGCGTGTTTTTTGCTGAGTTTATTTTAAATAATTAGGCGCTGCCAATTCATTCTCAATGACTTGATTAGGGATTACAAATTCAGGGGTGCCCATATAGTAAGGCGCAATTTCTCCTTGAGGAAACACAATCACTAATTGGTGTTTTTCATTGATATAGAAAGGTTGGTCCTTTTTAATTTTTTTGAAGGGTTGAACATCACTGGGGGCATCCTCTTTTTCGGACCAGTATATTTTATTGCTATCGTTCTTCATTTGGTCTGCTATTTGTTGTTTAATTTCACTACTAATGACATCAATGTAAAAATCATTTTTAAAAATTAAGGGGAGTGAAACGACAACATTGGCTCGTTTGTCGATGGTGTCATATTTCGTTGTCGTCGCAGAGCTGCCTTTAATTTCTGTGAAGGTTCGTTTGACCACTAGGAAGCGACGGTCGTCCACGACTTTTTCATAATCTCCAGTGACTGAAACACGAGAACCATCAAACAATTGCCCTTTGACTTGTTGAAATTCTGTTTGGGCTTCTTTCAAGTATTTTTTGTTGAGCGTGTCGGCTACTGAAGATTCTTGGGATGTTTGGATTTTAGGGACATCGATGTTTACTTCACTTTCCTGTTTTTTCGCTGTCAACGTTTTGATGGTGACTAATTGAACAATTTTATCTAACACAGGGATGTTGCGGGCTGCTTCACTAAAACCTGGAAACAAATTGACTGATAAGACAAAGCCACAAGCTACTACTAGACTACTTTGCAGTGAGCGGTTTCTAAAACGAAGCCAGGTGTACCGCTTTTTCTCTTTATGAAAACGCGCTTTGACTTCCGCTTGTAGATCCGTTGGCAACGGTTGTTGGCGGTATTCTTTTGAAAAGTTTTTAACAACGCTTTTTACAAAATCTTCCATTATTTTTTCGCTTCCTTTCTTTTACTAATTCAATAGACTTCGGAGTTCATTCAAACTGCGGTACATCTTCGTTTTAATCGTATTTTCGTTAATATCCAGGATCAAGGCGATTTCTTTTAGCGTAAATCCTTCAAAAAATTTTAATAGAATAATTTCACGATTGGGACTATCTAATTGATTAATAATTTCTTCAATTTCTAAAAAACTGCGTTGGGGATTATTTAAAAGGGCTAACACCTGTTCATCTTTTTCAATATGAACAGCTTCTCGTTTCTTTTTACGCCAATAATCTGTCGCTACAGAAAGCAGAATTCGAAAGAACCACGCGTCAAAATCCTTAATATCGGATCCTTTTTGGATGGCCTTCAGTGCCTTTTCAAAGCTTTCTTGAATCACATCCAAGGCATCTTCTTTCGAATGTGTATAGTTAAAGGCAATGCGATACATTTTTTCATATTTGGTATCCACAAGCGTTTCTAACGCGCGAATTTGTTTTTTTCTTTTCCAACCATCGAAAACCATCGATTTCTGGAACCTCCTTTCCTGTACACTTATATAGACGAATCACAAGCATAAAAAGTTTCAACTTTTTTATTATTTTTAATTTTTATATTCTAAAAGAAAAAGCGCGGTACAAAAATCACTTTGGATTTTTGCTCCACGCTCAAAATCTGATAAACGGCGGGAACAGAACCAGCTCCTTCGGAAATAAGCCGAAATTATCCAAAAATTAAAGAACAATTTCCGGAAATTTCTTCTTATTTCTCGGAGCTAAGCGGTGCTGTCCCGACCTTATTTTCTTCTCCCGAGTGCGGTCTTAGTGCACTCAGCGTTTTAATAAAATGCGACCAATCAACAGGACGTGGTGGCGCTAGCCAAATAATTTGAGTAATCTCAGGCCAATCGACAAAATGAATATCCGATAAAATTAATTGTACACTTTCATCTACATGTGCTTTGAAAATGATATTCCATTCCGTAATTTTTTCAATATTTTTTTGTATCATACGATTATAGGCTTCACCAAAGGAAAAGTCGACACACAATGTAATCGGAGCCAAAACTTTTTTCAATGGTAACGCATCCACCATTAACAACAGATACCGATAAAATAAAAACCGTCTGGCATCCCAAACAGCGGGATTCGTTTTTTGTTCTTGAATAAATTGTCGACTAGCAGAAAAATACTCTGTATACGTTTCTGCAAAGTAGGTTATATCCATTTTGCGATAACTATAGTTTGCTTCTATTGGAAAATGGAACAATTTAAAATGTACGATTGTTACTTTTTGTTCAAAACCTTGCAGGACTTCCTCGGAAAGCTGAAATTGTATTTTTAAATAGCTTAACAAGTCACGATTCAATTGTTGAATTTCTGCAAATCTTTGGCAAAGTGCTGCTGAAGCTACTTGAAGCCACTCTTCAGCAATTAAAAATAAGAGTAAATAATTGCCTTCGTTTGTTCGTTGTGGTTCTGGGATTTGAAGACTCTCTAACCAATTGAAAACATTCTGCTGATTGTCACCGGCTAATTGTTTTAACACTTGCGAATCTACTTTTTTCTCTACATAAAACTGTTGCTGCGTTCGTACTAAAGAAACCGCCAAAAAATGAAAACATTTAGCTTGTGCATAGCCCGCACGCTGATTAAGATGAACTTTCTCAGAAAAAAATAGCTCAAAGTTCCGAATCTGCTCTAAAACTTTTTTACCGTACAATGAAAAATCACGTTGGTATAATTGTAAAAAAACCAGTGTTGTTACTTCGCGTAAATTGGTTTCATTTCCCACCAAGTGAAATTCTTTATTAATTGTAATTTGATAATTTTCCAGCATTTTCTTTAATTCCTTGAACTCCTTATAAGCCAATGTGTGACTAACAAAGTGTTCTAAAGCAAACTCATTCACAGAATCAAAACGCTGAAAAAAGAAATCTTGAAACATAGCAAAACGTAACGACTCTTTAATATAGCAATCAATCAAAGTAGCGGAAGTTTCCGTTCCTGATTCATTAAGAGTTAAGAAAATACCATCGCTCACAATTTGAAAATCCTCTGATAAACCAAATTCAATAAAATCGGCATTTAATTCAGCGACCGTTTTGTTCACAATAAATTCAGATAATTCTAACTCCTGCATTACGGTTTCTTTTGACTCTGTTAACATCGGTGCATTTTCCAGTAACTGAAATAAGGCGATTTTTCTTTTATCCACTTTATTTAAAAACATCATCAATATCATAGACTTCTCTCACATCCATTTTTTTCCCATACAATCCATTTCCTGAAAGAAAGTACCCAACCGCTGCTAAATAGCTTTCAGATTCTTCATCGCCGCCTGCACCAAGTCCGTTAGGAAAGACAAAATCTTTATTCACTTGTAAGGGATGAGCCGTTGTTTCTTTTGTTTGTTTCTTTTTTTCTTTTGACATTGCCGGTTTCTCCACAGGTTTGTCTTTTTTCTTGGGTGAAGGCTTTTTTTCTTCAGAAGGAACCGTAGTTTTTTGATCTTCCGGAGGGGTTGGCGCAGGTTGTTCCGGTTCTGACTTTTCCTGAGGGGTGATTGATTCTGGTTTTGGTTGAATTTCTTCCGTTGGTTCTAAGGGATTATAAATAGGTGTCGCCAATGTTTGAATTGGTTCTATTTCGACAGCCGTAAAAATTAGCAAAGAACTAAATAAAAAAAGATACTTTTTTCTCATGGCTTCTCACTCTCTCTACCTCTACTTTATGGGAAGCAATTCCTTGTAAAAGTACCTTTACTTTTACAAGGAAAACCCTTTTTGTCAATAGATAGCCCTTTTTATTGCTCAGATTGTTGTTCTTCCTCTTTTTTCTTTTTACGATACAAGAAGAAAATCAATAAGAGCAGCGCTAGAATGATTAATGCAATCAGTAGATACAACCACCAATTGGTTCCTTTAATGGTTACGTCTTTTTCATTTAATTCTTTAGCAACGTCCCCAGAAATAGTAAATTCTTTTGTAAATTCCCATTTGTACAGGTACCGTTCTTCACCATTGGCACCTTTGACTTGATAGGTGCCCTTTTCATCTTTTACACCATAGGCCGTTGATTTCAAGACATATTTCCCTGGCGTTAATCGTTCCCCTTTTAAAGAAATTGGGTAACTAAAGTTAGAGTTTGGCGCCACTTGCATATCCTCAGTATCGGATTGGTAAAGCGTTTCGCCTCCTTTTGAAACAGTGTTGATTAAATGTAATTGGTTTAAATAGGCCGCTTGTGGGTTTTGTAAAGAAACATTGATGACGTTTCGCGCGTTGACTTGGCCTGGTTTAACCCCCAGTAATTTTAAATCTGGTTGAACCTTTGTCTCATTTTGTTGAAGAATAATGGCCACAACATAGGAGTATTCATTATTAATAGCTAACCCTTTTGATTGGTCCGCAGAAGTCGTGGTTTCTTTCTTTTTCTCTTTGAGTGTTATACCGCCAGCCATCACGCCATCAAAAGAATCTTTAGGCATCGTGATGGTTAAAGGTAAGGTCTTTTGGGAATGCTTCGGCAAGATGATTTCTTTCGGTGCCTCCACATAATCTTTTAAATTAAAGCGTAAAGTTTTGTCAGGTTTGATTCCGTTTTGGCCATATTCTACTACGCCATTTAAATTTGTTGTCGCTGAGTTCACCGTATTTTCAATGGTAATGTCTTCATCTGTATCATTGCGTAACTGAATTTCTACGGTTTGTTTGGCACCAGGCGCCATTTTTAAGTCAAAGTAGGTTTTTGATTTGTCCACTTGATTTTCGGGAATTGTTGGTGTGACCGCAAAATTAAATTCAGAAGCGTGCGCCTCCACGCCAATCCAGCCAAATAACATACAAGCGATTACCGTTGCATATACTTTCCATCTGTTCATATTCATTCTCCTATGTCTTTCATTCTTTGTTGTATTATAAGCACCAAAAGACCGAAAGATAAGCCAAAAATTTTTGACTTATATCCCGATCTTGCGTGTATGCTGTCGTTCTTAGTTTCCTGTGTTAGCAGGTGTATCTGTCAAAGTCCAAGTAAAAGTTGTCGTGTATTTTTTCGCATATTTTGTGGTTGAACCAGGTACTTCTAATGAAATACTTGTTTTAGCGGCATCTACACTATCGCCCCAGCTCATTAAGTACGTACCCGCACCTTCTTTATCGCCAGCAGCCATGACCACTGATTCAGCCCCAGTTGGGTTTAATTCAATCGTAGCTGGCGCTGTCGTTGGTTTTGCAGATTGTGAAGCTGAAACCACGCGTCCGTTGCTTAAAGTTACTTTGGCCGCTGTTAGTTCTTGGTTGGCTTCAGTTTTGAATTGACCATTTTGTTTTACTTTTAACGTCCAACCTGTTTCAGTCCCACGATTATCTGAGACTTGAACAAAGTTCGGGCCTTCTTGGTCGGCACCAGCATTATCTTTGTATTTTTGTGTTTCTGCATAGTAGGTCATATTTTTTGAGGTAATCGTTTGTTCCCCAAAAGATAAGCTAGATGCATAGTCAATGGATAACGGACCTGCTGTCCCTGGCTTAGGCCCTGTCGGATCAGTTGGATCAACTGGCGTAATTGGTTTATCCGGATCTGGATTCGTCGGATCAACTGGATTCGTTGGGTTCGTATTTGGTGCAAATTGAATCGCTCCGTTTGTTTGGTATTCACCACCGTCGACTGCTAATGCACTCATTGGTACAAGTGCCAGTGCGCCTAAAGTTGTGGTTGCCATCAATGTCATTACTTTTGTCTTTTTCATTTATTTCCCTCCATTATTTACTGGTACATCTGAAAGTAGCCAAGTCAATGTTGTTTTATATTGTACTGCATCCTTAGGGGTTTTCCCGGGAACAGTTAGTGAGATTGCCCGTGTGATCGTGGCATTTACTTGCTGTCCTTGTTGATTTTTTTCGGTCACTTTTTCTGCTTGCCCCCACAGCGTGATCCACGTTCCGGCGCCGGTCTTTTCTGGGGCTTGCATGACAACAGTTTCTGCGCCCGCAGCATCTAATTGAATGTTTGCGGTAGCAGTTGGCGGCAATACGTCCGTCGCATTTGAGCGAACACTGGGCTCAGTAAAGGCGACGGTGGCGCCTGTTAATTCTTTGTGTAATGTTTCTGCATTACGAAATTGACCATTTTGTTTCACTTTTAAAACCCAGCCAGCATTGGTTCCCCGTAAATCACTTACTTGTACATAATTAGCAGTTGCCAATTCACTTGCTGAACCATCTGGATTTTTATAGGTTTGCGCTCTGGCAAAATACGTTTGATCCTTATTCGATATCTCATTACTCCCAAAATCCAAACTTGAGGCATAATCGATGGAAAGTGGCCCAGGGGTACCTGGATTAGGTCCATCAGGATTCGTTGGATCGACTGGTCGAACTGGTTTTTCTGGATCGGGATTTTCTGGATTTACTGGATCCGTCCCATCTGTGCTTGGGGTAAAAACAATCGACTGTTCGCTATCAAAAACGACCGTCGCCGCTTCAGCAGGGACAGTGGCGCCAAGCAACATTGTTCCGAATAACAAGGAGTAGACGACTGTTTTTTTCATTTACTTAGCCTCCAACATTCGTTGGTACAGATTTCAATGTCCATGTTAAGGTCGTACGATATTCTTTTGCTAATTTAATCGCTTTACCTGGGACATTTAATTTCACGGCAGTAGCACCTTCTGTCGCATCTTTCCCAAAACGATAGACCCAAGTCCCCATTCCTTTGCCATCTTCTGCTTTGACTAATTCTACTTCTGTTCCAGGAACAAAGGTATGTGCTGCTGTTGGTGTTGGCGCGTATGCGGCATCAACAATCGATGTCACACCTGCATTGGCAATCGATAAAGCGGCCCCCACTAATTCTTCATTTTGGGCTGTTTTGAATTGCCCATTTTGTACAGCGCTTAACGTCCAGCCTTCTTGTGTCCCACGTTTATCCGTTACCTGAACATAGTTGGGACCTGTTGTTCCATCTTTAAATGTTTGAATTTGTGCGTAATAATCTTTCGTATCGGAAGTGATTTTTTGGGCGCCAAATTGAAAGCTTGAAGCATAGTCAATTGATAAGGGGCCTGCAGTCCCTGGTTTTGGTCCAGTTGGGTCAGTTGGATCTTCTGGTTCAACTTTTTCATCTGGATTGGTTGGATTAACTGGCTTCGTTGGATCTGTATCTGGTTCAAATGTAATGGCGCCATTACTTGTATAGTTCACGTTAATGTCTTCCGCAAATGCTTGTTGTGTCGCTAGGACACCGCTAAATCCTACAATCCCTACTACTGCTAATACTGTTTTTTTCATCTTCTCTTCTCCTTTTAATAAATAATATGCCTATAGTGATAAGGCTGATTCCCAAATAAATAAATGGTGCTTGATTGATGGTACCTGTCGCTGGTAATCTTCCTTGTCGCGACCCATATACGCCAGAAGAAAGGACGGATGAAGCGCCTCCGTCAGCTGGCTTGGTGGGTTCGGTCGTTGTGGAAGAATTACTAGTCGCTGTTGTCGACTCTTCTGTGGGATATTCATACGTTCCATAAAAGGAGACAACACCACTATTTTCATAAGCTGCTTCCCCAAACGCAGTGTCTGAATGACAGAAGCTGAAAAGACCTAAAAAACAACTAAGCAAAAGGTATTTTTTCATCTCACTTCTCTCCTCCTTGTTATGGTGCCATGACTAATGACCATGACAATGTCCCTTTGAATTCGCCAACTTTTTGTTTCTCGACTGGCACAGATAGTTTAAGTCCCCGTTGGTTTGCCGCACCCCAACCTTGGTTAATTGTATAACTACCTGAACCGGAGCCTTCATTTTCTGTAACAACCGTATCTCCTTTATTGAGTAAAAATTCTCCTTTGTCTGTAACCAATGACAAATCTTCCAATTGATTTGTGCCGTTCGTTAAGGGATTCGTTACCTGAACATTCAGTTTCCAAGGCGTACTTTCTGTCCCGCGTGTGTCTTGAACGACTAAATCATCTGAAAGAGTTGGCCAGTAAACTTCTGGCTTGGCAGAAATTTTTTGTTTGCCAAAATCAATTGTTTTAGGTACTTTTTCTAACGTTAATTCACCTGAAATAGACACATTGACTTTTTTATTTAACGTTTCACCAGCTTCTGTAAATTGATAATTGGCTGGCACCGTTTTGGCTAATTCTTCTGGTTTCGCTTGCTGAATGGCTTGGAAGGTTGCGGCATCAAGACTTGGTGTTTGATTGGCCCGACCATCTGCGAAAATCACCGTTGCTTGTGTCCATTGTGCCAACTCGTCTGAATTCGTTAAGCCATTTGCTTCTTTTAATTTCAAATGCGCACTTGTCGCATACAAAGCAAACGAACGATCTTTGGCAAGGACACTTTCATTTTTCACAACAACTAAATGAACCGTTTTGTTTTGCAAATTATCTCCTGACGTCCCTGCTTCTAATTGAATATCATGTGTCCGCGATACAGTTTTTTCTGCTAACGGTGCTTGAATTTGTGGTAAATCCGTCTCTTTTAATGAGGTCTTGAAAAACGGCCGACCTTTTGCACCGAGCATTTCTATTACTTTATCGACAGTCGTTAGTTGCGCTGCCTCATCTTCTGTGACAATCACCGATTGCCCCGAAAGTTCCACTTTATTTGAAAATTGAACTTTCACCTGATAACTGTAGTTCATATTCGTCGCTTTCCATGAAAGCGGGGTGGTATCTTTTTGCTCTGGAATTTGCTCTATCGCGCTCCCAACTTCACTAGACTTAACCGTTCCTTGGTGCAACCAAGAACCTGTTACTTCGTCAGGAAGGAAGCTTAGGGTTGGTGTTAAAGCACTTGAGGTCGGAATCATCAAACGTCCTTTTTGAACTTTTTGTCCAGCTACTTCGGTGCCCCACGCTTGTAAGGTTAACGGCGCATTGCCAGCTTTGACCTCTTTTACATCATGAGAAATAGTACCTGCACCTGCCACAATTCCAGGCGTTTCCACTTCGTAATCGATGATGGAGCCAGGAATTGCTATTCCATAGCCATTGGCGCCCTTGGTCACATCGTTATCGCCAATAAATGTTTTTCCAGTCGCTTTTTCAATCCCATGAAACGTTGTTGGCGTAAGTTTTGTAGCATTATTGACCGTTGGATTAATCGTCAAGACCTGATAGGCTTTGACATTTCCAAACCAAGTCCCTGTGCTATCCACCAAAGCAGTTGTATCTGTCGTTGGTTTAATCCATAAAAGTTCATCTTTTGTTGGATCGACAGCTTCAAAATCCGCAATGTTTACTTTACCTGTACCAGGAATTGTTTCTAATGTTGCATGATCCTGAACCGTTAGTTTGCTAGCTGAGATTAAATTGGCTGTGTTGGTGATCCCAATTCCAGCGTTTTTAGATAGATGAATTGATCCGAATTCATTGTAAGTCGTACTGTGGTTCGCGGCAGTAGCAGAAACGCCATTTTTGATGTTCCCACCATTAGCCATTAATTTAATGCCATTGGTGACATTTAATTCCGTAAAGTTGACAACGCCTAAGCCTGTCGCATTTAGTGGTTCTGTTTGATAGTTATTGGTGCCGTCAACGTTCTCGCCAATGTTAATGACAACTTTCTGAGCATTTTTAGAAACAATGGTATTGGTGAAACTATCTGTTGCATTTCCACCAGATAATCCATTGATTGTTTTGGCACCTTGTAAATTTATCTCGACATCACGTAACAGCCCTGTCGTAGGGGCATTACCATAATTTGTTGCATATAAGTTACCAATACTTGAACCTGTTGCTTGAATATTCATAATAATTTTGCCACTTTTTGTATATGAGGACGTCCGCGCGCCATCTCCGTATATCGCTGCACCATTCAAAACATCTGAACCTGGTTTTGTATAGATATTTAGCGTGATTGTATTAGAAGCATCTGTTCCTAAATTAGTTGTTCCGTTATAAGGAACACCTCCTGAAATAAACGTTCCCGAAGGCAATTTAAACTCGCGATTGTAGTTTCTTAAATCAATGGTCAAATTTGCGTTTCCTAACAAAGAGCCAACATTTGTTATTCCGCCAGAAAAACCATTCGTTCCTTCACGAGGAGTACCAGAAAAGTCGCCACCGTAAACAATGTTATTAGAATTTCCAGTAACAGTATGATCACTTGAAGCACCATAAGATGCTCCCATTGAGGCATTAATGACACCATCATAAACGGTTACTCCAACATTCCCGACAATTTTTTTATCATTCCAGCCACCACCAGATAAGAACCAGTCAACTTGACCATTCCTCACAGTTGCTTGGGCATTTCCATAAACTCGACCGCCTTCATAACCACTTCCTTCTAAGGTATCGACAATACCTCCATTCAATGTATTAGAGGTGTTCCCTTCAACAACGCCAGAAAATAAACCACCGTATGTTCGTCGAGCTACAGCATTATTAATTACTGTATTTGACTCACCGCGAATGTAGATAGTCCAAGCATCTCGGCCAATGACAAGACCACCGCCAGCAATATCAAAATCTTTCGCATTCGCTAAATTATTTCTACTAGAAGAATAATTCGTGTCAGTTGGACGACTTCCTTTATAAACCAAGCCATCGCCGCCAGCTGTGCCATCGCCTGTTTGTGTTCCAACTTCTATAGTTGCCTTACCTTCTACGTAACCACCTACACCAGCTGCGGTTGTTCGCCACAGATCCGCATTACCAAATGAACCTTTAACAAGATGTGAGTGAATATTTCCTAAAATTTTATAAGTTGCACTATCAAAAGCTAATTTTGCTCGTTGCTCTGATGTATAAGCATCATAGGTGCCTTCATTGGAAGCTCCTAGTGCTGCTTTTGATAATCGATCAGCTTCCGTTCCACTACCACCATCAAAATTACCTATACCGCCTTGAGCATCTGTTGTTCCACCAATAACCGTATTTTCAATATTTCCTGTTATTGTGCCGTTATAACGATTGGCTCCAATAATACTTGGTCCATAGGTTGTATAATTACTTGCATCGAGGGTTGTGGAAATTGCATTTGTTCCACGATTTGTTCCAATATTCCCACGACCTGAACCACCAACATACGGCCCTCTTGAACTCCAACCGCCATATCCAGATAATGAATTTTTAATAGTACCATTAATGTTTCCATAAAGTGCGCCACCATAGTAAGTGGACATCCTAAAAGAACTATTTGCTTCTACTGCAATGTCTAACTCATTGGAAACACTCCCGGTCACAGAAATTGGGTTTGCTGCTGTACCAATTCCTGCACCATAATAATTAGAAAGAGCACCATTGATTCGTTTAACAGAAACGGTTACATTCCCATCGACTGTACCTAGATTTGCACCGCCTGATAGCGTATTGATTCCGGAGACCGTGTTATTAATGAGCAACGTTGGGTTTCCTTTTAAAGTTCCACCATTATTATTTCCGCCATAAAAATACCACGTACCTGAACCAGTACTATTTACTGTAATCACAGGATTTCCTGTAACATCGCCTGAATCCGTTCCGCCAAACACAGAGAAACCATTCCCGATAGAACCACCATTCAATGACAAACTATGACCGTTTAAATACATTTGTGATCCTGTATAAGAAATATTTCTTAAAGTAATATCTGTACCGAAGTGAACAATTCCTAGTGCCAATGTTTTGGAACCTGTAGGTAAAGTTGTATCCATACTAATCGGATCCGCACTGTTTCCAGTAATCACTAAATGATTGACCTTGCCTTGCAAGGCGTAAAAGGTCATATTACTTGCCGTAACGGTGTCAGGAATCACTTTAGCGGTGGTTGCCGTACCCGTTGTAATATTAGTTCCTATATAAAGAGTGAAATCGCCATTGTTCCCCTGTTGATACAAATCAAACAAGGCTTCTTTCAAACCAGCCTCTGTCGATGCATATTCTTTGTACGCTGCTCCATCTCCTGCTGGACTTGGCACAACAATCACTTTTGTTTTATCCGCAGGAGCAATTGTGTCCGCAATGGACTGATCAACTGAAACAGCTCTGGCCATGCGTGTCCGTTTCTGTTTAAAGACAGCTGTAAGTTGTGTATCTTCTGAAAACTCTAATTGAAGAAGTTCTTCATTTGTATATGTTTTTCCTTGGTAAGACCAGCCAACGAAAGTCGTATTTTCCTCACTATTCGCCCATTTTGGTAATTCTTCTGTCCGAAGTGGCTGATTTTTTTCTTTTACCACTTGATAACTTTTTGCATCATTTAGAAACAAAGCTTGATCCGTTGTTTCAAAGGTCAAGGTGATTTGCTTCTGCTCTTCGCTTGGTTTTGTTTCTGTGGAAGAGGTGGTTACTTTTTCTGTGATAGCACTAGATTCCGTCATTGATGACTGTTCTATAGAATGTGCGCTGCTTTCTTTTGTTGCTTCACTTGTACTGGTTTCTGCTGTTTTTGGCTGTGTCTGCGTACGTTCTGTTTGTTGCTCCCCTTCAATCGCCCACGCTGAAACAGATAAAAATGGTTGTACAAGTAAACAAGTTGCCAATAAAACAGCGATTTTCTTTTTCATTAACTTCATCACTCCTCCCTCGAAGTAAACTTTCCACAACCAACCTATGGCTCAAGTATACGAAGTTTTCTTCTGATTTTTTTAAAGATATTTTCTTAATTTCAAAAAAAAAATTTATTTTTTAATTTTCTTTTTGTTAACTAAACGAATTTTTTGCTGTTTTTGTAAGATAAAAATGTTAATTTGTTCACAAAAATAACAAAAACGTTGTTTTTAACATTAAAATTAACAAACGAGTTCGTAGTATAGCACGGATTTTTTCTCATGTAAACATCATTAAATAAACATTTTTGTTTAATTTATACATATTTCTCAGCTAAAAAAATGACAAAAACAAATAAACAGAGGCCTTAGAAATATTTCTAAGGCCTCTGTTTATTTATACGTATTCACAAACTGGACTGTTTCTTGGTAACATTGTTTAGCTTCTTTTGTTTGATAGTCGAATTGATATTCGTGGGTGATCGTTGCTTTCTTATCTTTGAAAAAGAGAGCTGTAACTGGAACATTTAAAGTTTTTAACCGCTGAACCAAGGCTAGTCCTTGCTCTTGGAATGAAAAGCTATTGCCATCTGTTAGATACGTCGGGGGAAATTCTTTGGTGACTTTATCCACTAAACTCACTTCTTGCAGTTCTGCACTCGTCTGCCAGTCTTTAGTGCCGAGCAAGGACCAAGCCACTGTTTTAACGAAAAATTTCATAAAACGATTATCACTTTGTTGGTTGGCCATTTGTTTCAAATCCACCGGACCACAATACGAGAGCGTGCCTTTTAAATGGCTAGCCGGCAACGCTGCAGTCATCCCTAGTTCTTTGGCATAGTTGGCATTGGTTTGAACTGTTGCATATTGTAGAGCAATCTGTGCACCCGCACTGTCCCCGCCAATAAAAAGCTTAGATAAATCTAACATGGGATACGCTTGTTTCTTTTCTAATAAAAATTGAACAAGTTCATTGACCTGCTGGAGCTGGCTTGGATAAGGTGCATCTGGTGCTAATTCATAATTCATTGAAATAAAGGCAACTGAGGAATCAGCCACTAAACGTGTCGCAAACTCTTTCATCCCAGACTTATCTCCTCCCACATAGCCACCACCATGGACCCATAAAACGACTGGTACCGCTTGTTTTGACGTTTGGGGATAATACAAATCAAAGGTATTCTTTTTTCTTGAAGAAGGGTATGTTTGATTTTCTTGCAATTGGACATTGGGCAATGCTTTATCATAGGAAGCTGAATCTTTTATTTCAACTTCGCCTGCGAATAACTGGTTGATGACCCAAGCGCCTGGCTTAGGGGATAATTGAAAGGCGAGAAACACACCTAAGCAAATAACCACAAGGATTCCTAACAACCAAAGGATAAAACGTACGATTTTTCTTTTCACTCTATTCACCTGCTTTAATTTGTAGCAAAATTATAGCATGTTTTTTAGCCAAAGCGTTTATTTTGAAACAGCTTTTTTAGAATTTGATGTACTTTTATCATTTGAAATGCCCTCTTAAAAGCTGTAAAATGAACAAAATGACTTTAACCTTTAGGAGGTTGCCAAATGAAAGCTCTGATTTCCATTGATTATACGAATGATTTTGTCGCCACAGACGGAAAACTAACCACTGGTGCCGCTGGACAAGCTATTGAAACGGCCCTTGTTCAACAAACAAAGCACTATTTTTACAATGGCGATTTTGTGGTTTTTGCCATTGATGGGCATGACCCCCTAGATCACTATCATCCTGAAAATAAACTTTTCCCGCCCCACAATGTCTTAGGAACTGACGGGCGTAATCTGTTTGGCTCGCTAGCTGATTTTTATCAAGCTCACAAAAATGAGGCGACCGTTTATTGGATGGACAAACGGCACTATTCTGCTTTTAGTGGTACAGAATTGGACATTCGATTACGAGAACGAGGAATTACAGAGCTTTGTTTAACTGGTGTTTGTACAGATATTTGCGTGTTGCATACGGCTGTCGATGCCTATAATTTAGGCTATCAATTAATGATTCCTGAACGCGCCGTTGCTAGTTTTGATGAACAAGGACACGAATGGGCGTTACGCCACTTTAAACAAACTTTAGGAGCAACCATTCTATAAAAAGACTGGTCAATCCTTCCACGCGCCCTATCTATACTCAAAAAATCGTGTAAACAACACAAAAGAGCCTGGGACAAAAATCACTTTGGATTTTTGTCCCAGGCTTAAAAATTGATAAACGGCGGGAACAGAATAAGCAGAGACTGCTAGCTGATAGAAATTAGCTACTCATAAAAGAGTGGGGAAGCCCACTTTTTTATAGACCAATGACCGTTGCAAAGAAAGGAACTACTAAAACAGTAACTACACCAACCACTACGACAGAAATACTAGCCATAGCAGCCTCTGTTTCGCCCATTTCTATGCCAACTGCCACACCTAGGGCATGTCCGGCCGCACCTAAAGCTAAACCTTTGGCGATTGGATTGTTAATTTTAAACCATTTCAATGCAATTCGGCCCAAGGCATAGGTTAGTACACCATTGAAGATTACAGTAAACGCCGTAATGGAAGCAATGCCGCCAACAGTTTGAGAAATAGGTACGGCAATCGCTGTTGTAGCTGCTTGTGGTAAGATTGAGGCCACTAAATGATTATCCATGCCAATCACTTTTCCTGCAAAATAAACAGCCACTAGCGAACCAAAAGAACCAATTGTTAACGCCGTTAAAATTTCTAACCAATATTTTTTCAACACGTCTCTCTTTTTATATAAAGGAATCGCAAACGCTACTGTCGCAGGCTCTAGAAAGAAGCTGATATATTTGCCACCTTCATTGTATTGCTCGTAACTAATTCCTGTTACTTTTAAAACGACAACGCCTAAAATCATCGCAACGAATAATGGCGTAAATAAGAAGAAACCTTTACTTTTTTTAAACAACCAAGTACCTATGCCAAATACAGCTAATGAAATAATAATGCCAACATACGGATTCATGCGCGAACCTCTCCTTTCGCTTTCTTCGTTGCTGCGGGTTCTTTTTCTTTTCGAGCATCTTTCATATGCAATAAAAAGGCGCCCGTCCAACCAGTCGTTGCTAGTAACGCTAGTGTCGCTACTAAAATAACAAAAACAATTTGAACGCCAAATTGTTGCATAATCCCTAAAGAATTAACTAAGGAAATCCCTGAAGGAACAAATAAAAATGTAATAACTGTTGATAAGCTATTTCCTAGCCCTTCCACTTGCTCCAATTTAACAACTTTTGTACATAAACCAATGAACAATAACACCATGCCAATTACTGAAGCAGGCATTGGTATTGGGGAAATGAACGCCAAGCCGTTGGCGATTAACATAATAATGGCAAAAACTGCTGCTTGTTGTAAAAATGAATATACTTTCTTTTCCATGCTTCTTCGCTCCCTTTTGTCTGTTTTCTATGGGTTAAGTATATAAAGAAAACGTTTTTTTAAGGGCTTTTTTTCATGAAATGCCAGAATTTCTTCACCAAATGCAAAAATCACCACTTGAAATGCATTCGACATTTCAAGTGGTGATTTTTTAACTTAAGCCAAGTTTTTCTTTAAATTCTTTGACGTATGAACGGCTAACAGGTACTTTTGAGCCGTTGGTTAAAATCACTTGCAACGTGTTATTAAACCACGGCTGAATTTCTTGAATTTTTGTTCGATTCAAGATGAAACTTCGATGCGTTTTAATAAAGAGCGTGGCAGGTAATTTTTGTTCGATACTGTTGAGGGTCCCTGTCATCTTGTAGACCTGTTGATCCACAAAAATGCTCAGTTGCCGTTCTTCGACAGAAACGAGGTAAATATCTTCTGGCGCCACAAGATAAATGCGGTCTTCCCCTTGAATAGGTATTGCTTCAGATTTTGGTCCTTTTTCGGCAGTGTTTTCTGGGACAGCTTGAGCCATTTCTTTCGATGCTTTTTCAATGACTTGTGTTATTTTTTCTTCTTCAAAAGGTTTCAAAATATAATCTTTTGCATTCACTTGAAAGGCCTTTAACGCATATTGATCATAGGCGGTTGCAAAGACCAAGTAGGGCGCTTTTTTAAGATGGGTTAATTTTTCCGCTAAATCAAACCCGCTTTCATCGGTCAAATGAATATCTAAAAATAACAAATCTGGCTTTTGATCCATCATCTCTTCCATTGCCTCCGCCACAGAATCCGCTTCTGCAACGCTCGTCACTTGCGGATGTTGGGAAACAAGATAGCTCAATTCTTCTCGTGCTAAGGGCTCATCATCAACGATTAATACGTGCATCTAATTCCTCCTGTTCCATCGGGATTTCTAAATGAACATGGCTCCCGCCTGTTTCTAAATTTTCAATTAAAAAACAACCTTCTGATCCATAAAGGTTCGCCATTCTGCGGGACAAGTTTTCCAGTGCCGTGCCGGTGCCTTTTTCCGAAGTCACTGTTGTCTTTCCTAATAGCAAGCGGCGTTCTTCAGGAATCCCTTGCCCATTGTCATACACATCCACATGTAATTTGTGTTGTTTTGCTTTGACCACTACCCGGACTTGATTGTTCTCTTTACGGCTGCCAAATGCATGCTTGATGGTATTTTCCACTAACACCTGAATCGCATACGGCGGTACTTTTTCTGAAGCAACCGCTTCTTCTACGTCAAATGTTACTTGATAACGATTCGGAAACCGTGCTTGTTCTAATGACAAATAGGCTTTTACTTGTTCTAGTTCTTGTGAAACTGGGATCGTAGTTTGCACGGCTCCCTGCAAGTTGCCTCGAAAGTATTTACTTAATTGGAGCAATAGTTTCCGCGCTTTTTCACTGTCTTTCCGCATTAATGCGGAAATAGTATTGATGGCATTAAAGAAGAAATGCGGGTTCACTTGCGCTTGCAAGGATTTAATTTCAGCTTCTTTAAGTAATTTTGATTGTACTTCCGCTTCCCCTAATTCAATTTGTGAAGAAAAAATTGTCCCAAGACCTTCTGCTAACTGTTCCTCGACATGCGTTAACTGCGCTGGATCCGTAAAATACATTTTTAAGGTGCCAACAATTTGCTGATGGGAAAATAATGGAATCACAATCGCCGCTTGCAACGGACAATTAGGGTCCGAACAACCGACTTCTTCTTTGGCATGCGCGATGGTCATTCGGCCCGTCCGTAACACTTCCCGAGAAAGCTCTGTAATGACTTCTAGCTCTGGAATATGATGATCGCTTCCTGCACCAACATGAGCTAAAATTTGATGACTGTTTGTCATGCTAATCGCACTGACTTTTGTATAATGCTTAATAATCTCCGCAACTTTTTTGCTGGAATTTTTATTGAGTCCTTCTCGAAAATAAGGCAGTGTTTCCGCTGCTAATTCCAAAACATCGTGCGTCTGAACCGCTTTGGCCTGCTCTTCTTGTTTCAATGTCGTCGTTAGAATCGACATAAAAATAAACGTTCCTACGCTATTTAACAAAATCATCGGCAGCGCAATAAAACGAACCAACGTGGCTCCATCCGATAGATCACCGCTGAAAAAGAAAATAAAAATCATCTGAATCATTTCCATGCACGCTCCGACAATGGCAGAAAAGCCGGCAGACGGAAAAACGGTTTGCTTTGCCATGCGGCTCCCTAAAAAACCGGCAATTAAGCCAACAATTAAAGAAGCAGGCACATAAAAGAAACTATGCCCCCCGCCTTGAATAACCCGATGAAAGCCAGCAATTAAACCAACCGTACTGCCGACAATCGGACCACCCACTAATCCAGAAACGCCAATTACTAACGTACGCGTATTCGCAATGGAAGCATTGCTGCTTAAATAGGTTAGTAAATTATTGGGAACAATCTGATTCTTAGCGATTTCGATACCTGTAAAATTAGAAATAATAGCAAATAAACCAAAAATCAAAATCAACTGAACTTTTGAAGACATTTTTTCACGACTTAATAAAACACGCTTAAAATAAGGCACATTCACTAAAAGAAAGGCCAGTAAAATAATTAAGCCCACCCGTTCCATCATTAAAATAAATAATTCGACCACACCGGCACCTCCTTCCTATTAACTATACTATAAATCAAGGAAAAGAAAAAAATGAAGCTTCTCAAAAAGAGGCTTCATTTTTTCTATTCATTAAAACGCAGGAATATTGGCGCCTTTAGAATTTTTCTTGATGTATTCAGCAACTTCTTTTGTTGTCATCGCTTCTTTTAAAACCTTGATTTTTTCACTATCTTTTTCGCCTTTACGTGTCACAACTTGCAATGCGTAATGTTTACTTGCTTCTTCATCTTCTAACAAAATCGCATCTTTCGTTGTTAAACCAGCAGGTTCTAAGTAGGCTGGGTAGCAGAACACCATAGCGATGTCTTTTTCATCATAGGCTTTAGCTAAATTCAGTAAATCAATGCTTTCAAAAGTGATGTTTTTAGGATTTTCCACGACATCTGCCACCGTGCCGTTAAAGCCGACACCTTCTTTTAATTTAATCACGCCGTTTGCATTTAAAATTGCTAAAGCACGACCTTCATTGGTTGGATCGCTAGGAATCCCCACTTTGGCATTTTCAGGTAAATCTTTCGCATCTTGATATTCTTTTGAATAGAAACCACCAGCAAAATAATAAATCGGTTGCACAGCCACTAAATCAGCTTTTTTCTCTTTGTTAAACATTTCCATGAAGGGTTGATGTTGCGCAAAATTAGCATCCGCTTCGTCATGTTGCACGGCATCGTTGTAGGCAACATTGTCGCTCACTTCCATAATGTTAATTTTGTACCCTTTTTTCTCAGCTTCTTTCTTAGCAATCTCCAAGATATCTTTTGAAGATTCCAATTGCACGGCAACGGTAATCTCCTTGTCTTCTTTCTGGTCTGCTTGTTTATTTCCCCCACAGGCAGCTAAAATAACTGTTGCAATAACAGCGAATGTTGCTAAATAAAACTTCTTCATTCTTTTGTCCTCCTACTTTCTTTTGTCTAGTTTTTGGGCAATGAAGTTCCCAAGCATTTGTAAAATGAAGACCAGTGCAATCATAATCACAATGGCAACATACATAATACCGTATTCATACCGTTGATACCCGACACGAACTGCAAAATCGCCAATCCCGCCGCCACCAACAACACCCATCACCGTGGAATATGAAACCATACTCACTGTCGTGGTTGTGTAAGCAAGGACTAATCCGCTACGCGCTTCCACCAATAAAAAGTGCCAAATGTATTGGACTTTCGAGGTACCTAACGAATTAGCTAAAAAATAAATTTCTTCTGGAACATCCAACAGCACTTGTTCAACCAAGCGAGCAAAAATCGCGATCGCAACAATACTCAATGGCACAGATGAAGGAATTGGGCCAAACGCCTTTCCTAAAACAGAACGAGTGACTGGAATCAACGCAATCACAAATAATAAATAAGGAAACGAACGAATAACAGTTACAATGAAATTTAAAACCCAGTATAGCCAAGGTTGATGCCCTTTGACTTTCGGATTAGCCAAAAATAGTCCTAAGCCTAAAGGCAAGCCAACAAGCAAACAGATAGCCATCGAAATCGACATCATAATCCCTGTTTCTTTTAAACCGACCAGCATAGATGGCCAATATTCGGCAAAGGTTTCTGAAAAAGTCATGGGCGCAAACTCCTTTCCACTTTTTCTAAATAGGAAAGCGGTTCTTCCTCATATTGCTGAGGATTATTCAGAAATTCGCCAATTAGCTGACCTTTTTCCATCACTAAGATACGATTACATAAGCGCTTCACGGTTTCTAATTCGTGACTGACAAAGAAAATAGTCGGCCGGAATTCCTGATGCGTCTTATGTAATAGTCGAACGACACTTTCTGTATTTTCTTCATCTAATGAACTCGTTGCCTCGTCACATAATAACCATTTTGGATTACGGCTCAACGCTCGAGCAATAGAGACACGCTGTTTTTCCCCACCAGAAAGCTGAGCAGGATACGCTTCTGCCTTATGGGCCATATCAACAAACGTTAATAAACGCTCAATTTTTTCAGGCTGTTTCTCTTTTAAAAGTTTCAAAGGCAACGCAACATTATCATAAATTTTCAAATTTTCTAACAAATTGTAATGCTGAAACACCATCCCCATTTGTTGTTGCTGCTGGCGAACTTCTTTTTTAGAGAAGGTTTGAACATTTCTGCCATCAATAAGAATCTCCCCTTCACTCGGTTGTTCCATTAAATTCAACAAACGTAACAACGTGGACTTGCCAGAGCCACTTTTCCCAACAATCCCAACGATTTCTCCTGGTTGGACAGAAAAGTGAATATTTTTTAACGCGTGTGTCTCTTGATAGACTTTCGACACATTCACTAACTCAATCATGATTACCTCCTAAAGGCCGACAAACAAACTATAACAACTAAAAAAACTGTATAACAATTAAAGTAATTCTGTGAAACGATTTAAAAAAACTATTACGAATTAAAAAATAACACACGTTTCAAAAAACAGCGTTATATCAGAGATGTAACTATTTACATCATCTACTAAAACAGAAAAAAAAGCAACCTTTTTATTTGTGAAAAAAGCACTATCTGTTTTTTGTCTGTATTATTTTGTACAAATGAATTAAAAATTTCCTGTTTCTACAGCTATTTCCCCACGGTCCTCTAAAAAAAGACATTCTCAGAAACGAGGCATCCAAAAAGGGAAAAGCGCTCGTAACGATAATGTCTCTAATGGTTTACTTTTTAAATACAACTGTTTCTTCGACAGTAATTCTTTCAGCCAATGATTGAATCACTGGACAGTTTGGGGAGACAAGCTTCAAACACCGTGTCGCCCGTTCTTGAAAGGCTTCTGGAACAGTCACATAAAAGAGAATCGTCACCTGTTTTAATGGTTGTGCGCGTCTCTCTACTTCTCTTGAATACGTGACTTCTATTTTTTCAAACTCAAAGGGAATGTGCGAATTTTCCAAAACGGATTGATACACGTATCCCCCACAAGCGCCAATTGCCGAAACGAGCATTTGAACTGGCGAATATCCCTCTTCTTTTGCTAACACCCAGCGCGCTGTTTTCGTTTGTAATTCAAATTTTTCCACACCACGAATAATCGTCAAACGTTCTACCATTGCCATCTTCACTCCTTTTTACTCTTTCTTAAAAGATACTACAAAACAGCGCTAAAACAAACATTTCTAACTTCTCAACTTAGCAAGTCCTAAAAAAAACGAAATTCTCACTTGACAAACAACGCAACACCTGATAATATACTTCCGTTCAAATCGTAACCATTACGATTTATATTTTATAAATCCAAAAAGAAAGGAAGTGCCTTATGGCTAAAAAATCAAAAATTGCTAAAGCAAAAAAACAACAAGCAATGATTGCAAAATATGCGCCTATTCGCCAAGCCTTAAAAGAAGCTGGCGATTATGAAGGTCTTAGCAAATTGCCCAAAGATGCTCATCCAAGTCGCTTAAAACTCCGCGATCAAACAGATGGGCGCCCACGTGGCTACATGCGTAAATTTGGCATGTCTCGGATTCGTTTCCGTGAATTGGCTCACCAAGGCTTGATTCCTGGCGTCAAAAAAGCAAGCTGGTAACTCATTATTTCGATAAAGACAACTAGCGAGGACAGTCGCATTTGGGCTGACCTCGCAGCCCCCTTTATCTTTTATACGCAATTAAAAAAATCAAATTGGAGGACGGCACTATGCGCCAAACCATTACGTTAGCTTGCGCTGAAACTGGCGAGCGCCTTTACTTAACAAGTAAAAACAAACGAAATACACCAGAAAAATTACAGCTGAAAAAATATTCACCAAAACTACGGCGCCGCGCACTTTTCACTGAAGTCAAATAACAGGAGGAAAACTTGATGGGCATTCCAATCACCATTGTTTCTGGCTTTTTAGGCGCAGGAAAAACAACCTTAATTAACCATGCGCTTGCGCAGTCACCGTTTCCTAAAGAAGAAATTATTATTATTGAAAATGAATTTGGTCAAACAGGCGTTGACCACGCATTACTTTTACAAACCACGGAACGAATTATTCAATTAAATAACGGTTGCATGTGTTGCAGCTTACGAGGAGATCTTCTTGCCTCTTTATCAGCAATCTTAGAAGTGTACCAAGAAGAACAACAAACCGTTGCCCAAGTCATTTTAGAAACAACGGGCATTGCTGATCCGCAACCAATCATTCAAACAATTTTAACGACCCCGCACATCAAAAATCATTTCTATATAGACAGTCTCTTAACGGTCGTTGATGGGCATCATTGGCAACAGCAACTTCAAGAAGCCGAAGCCATCAAACAACTGGCCTTAGCAGATCGCCTCTTTTTTTCTGTCAAGGAACCAGCAGACAGCACTCAGCTACCAACGTTCCAAGAAACCCTTCGTACCATTAATCCTTTTGCTGATATTTTATCCTTTCAAGCCAACGAGCCTCTTTTGGCTAGTGACTTTTTTCAATTAAATAAGTTTACGGCAACACTTACAGAACACGAAATGACTCATTCCCCGCATGAGCACGCCCACGAGCATCATCACCATACCTTTCACTCCCTTACGTTAACGGCGTCCTCAGCCCTCAACGAACCTCTTTTCACTCGTTGGCTTGATTGGTTAATGTATACACATCAGGAAAAGTTATACCGTTTCAAAGGGATTCTCGCCTTACAGGAGCATGACTTGGCCATTGCCATGCAAGGCGTCAACCAGCAAGTGGCCTTTCAAATGACGAATCAACCCCCTCAAGAAACGACAATTGTTCTGATTGGCAAAGAATTAGAGACAAAAAAAATTCAAGAAACCTTTCAAACCCTCAACAAAATAGCTACTCCGTAAATTATTTTTTACGAAATGGAGGTCCTATATATAATGGAAAAAACTGACTTATCTAGCGCTTATCGTCGACTGAAAAGTCCCAACATCAAAACACGAAAACGCGCACTTAAAATCATTAAAGAACATAAGCGCAATAAACAAAAGAAAATTGCGTAATTCACTAAAGGAGCACACCTATGAAAAAATTTACTCTTCCCCTGTTAGCCGCCTTATCGCTAATCCTTTTCGGCGCTTGCGGCAAAACAAACACCTCTGATAAAACCGCTGACGGTAAAGAAAAACTATCCATTGTCACGACTTTTTATCCTATGTACGATTTCACTAAAAATATTGTAGGCGATGAAGGAGACGTCAAATTGTTAATCCCTGCTGGTTCTGAACCACACGATTATGAACCATCCGCCAAAGATATGGCTACCATCCATGATGCGGATGTTTTCGTTTACCACAATGAAAATATGGAATCTTGGGTACCAAAAGCTGCTAAAGGCTGGAAAAAAGGAGCCCCAAACGTCATTAAAGGTACCGAAAACATGGTCTTACTTCCTGGCAGTGACGAAGACGGACACGACCATGACCACGAACATGGCGAAGAAGGCCACCACCATGAATTAGATCCGCATACTTGGGTTTCGCCCCATCGTGCCATCCAAGAAGTCACAAACATCAAAGAACAATTAGTCAAACTTTACCCTAAAAAAGCCAAAACATTTGAAACAAACGCAGAAAAATACTTAACAAAATTAACAGCATTAGACAAAGAGTTCCAAACAGCTTTGAAAGACGCTAAGCAAAAAAGTTTTGTTACCCAACATGCTGCATTTGGTTATCTTGCCTTAGATTACGGCTTAAAACAAGTGCCAATAGCTGGTTTAACACCTGAACAAGAGCCAACTGCAGGGCGTTTGGCAGAGTTGAAAAAATATGTCACAGACAATCAAATTCGCTATATTTATTTTGAAAAAAATGCCAACGATAAAATTGCTAAAACGTTAGCTGACGAAGCAAATGTTCAATTGGAGGTCCTAAACCCGCTAGAAAGTTTGACACAAAAACAAATGGACAATGGCGAAGATTATCTTTCTGTAATGAAAGAAAACTTAACTGCTTTGAAAAAAACAACAGATACAGCCGGGAAAGAGGCTCAGCCAGAAACCTCTGAAAAAACAGAAAAAACCGTGGCTAACGGATATTTCAAAGACAGTGAGGTGGCTGAGAGAACACTGACAGATTACGCTGGAAATTGGCAATCCGTCTATCCTTTATTAAAAGATGGCACATTAGACCAAGTCTTCGATTACAAAGCGAAACTGAAAAAAGATAAAACACCAGCCGAATACAAAACCTACTATGATGCCGGCTATCAAACCGATGTCGACCACATCAACATCACTGATTCCACCATTGAATTTCTGGTCAATGGCAAACCACAAAAATTCACCTATAAAGCAGCCGGTTATAAAATTTTAAACTATGCAAAAGGCAACCGTGGCGTCCGTTTCCTTTTTGAAACAGACGATGCCAATGCTGGGCGGTTTAAATACGTCCAATTTAGCGACCACAACATTGCACCAACGAAAGCCACTCATTTCCACATCTTCTTCGGCGGCGATAGCCAAGAAAGTCTGTTCAATGAAATGGACAACTGGCCAACGTATTATCCAAGCGACTTAAGCAAACAAGAAATTGCCCAAGAAATGATTGCGCATTAAGCATTCAAAAGAGAGGAGATAGCATTAGCTAAAATGCTACCTCCTCTCTTTTTTTATTTAGTCAAGCACACCATGTTCTGCTTCAAACGTCGCTAACAACTGGCGCACTTCATCCGTTGATTTTGTATTCATTAATTGTGCTCTTAAATCACTGGCACCTGGAAAGCCTTTGACATAAATTTTAAAGAAGCGATGCAGCCCAACGATGGAACGAGGCACCAATTCCGCATATTTGTCTTGCAAATCCAATTGTAAACGTAGCAAGCCCAGCAATTCTTGTGGCGTATGCGTTTTGGGTTCTTTTTCAAAGGCATAAGGATTTTTAAAAATCCCCCGGCCAATCATGATGCCATCTACACCATATTGTTCTGCTAATTCTAGGCCCTTTTGACGATCGGGAATATCCCCATTAATCGTAATTGTCGTTTGCGGTGCGACACGGTCCCGAATAGCCATAATTTGCGGAATGACCTCCCAATGAGCATCCACTTTACTCATCTCTTTTCGTGTTCGCAAATGAATGGATAGATTCGCAATGTCTTGCTCTAATAAATGCGTGATCCATGCCTCCATTTCCGCCATTTCAGTAAACCCAATGCGTGTTTTGACACTAACAGGTAAGCCACCTGCTTTGGCGGCGTCAATCAATTCAGCCGCGACTTCTGGGCGCAAAATTAGCCCGCTGCCTTTTCCACGCTCAGCCACGTTGGGCACAGGACAGCCCATATTTATATCTAATCCTTGAAAGCCCATCTCCGCTACGCCGATACTCATTTCACGGAAAAATTCCGGTTTATCCCCCCAAATATGTGCCACCATCGGCTGTTCATCTTCTGTAAAAACGAGGCGCCCGCGCACACTGTCTTTCCCTTCAGGATGACAATAACTATCTGAATTAGTAAATTCTGTAAAAAACACATCTGGCGCCCCAGCTTCTTTCACGACATGACGAAAGACCACATCAGTGACGTCTTCCATCGGTGCTAAAACAAAAAAGGGCTTTGGCAATGTTGCCCAAAAATTCTTGCTCATCTTCATATACTCCGTTTCTGATTTTTTCTTTATTTTCAACGACAACTTGTCGACATATTCTGGTGCGAAACATTGCTATTATACAGGGAAATGCACGAAGAATCAAAAAAGGCATACTTAGAAACAAGAAAACTGTCTGAATCTGCTCGCTAGAATGAGTGATTCAGACAGTTTAATCTTTTTACGGCTTAACTACGTAAACCACGCCCTGTTTCTACAAGGTACCAACAAATGCCATATAAAACGACAATAAATAAGATTAAAATGGTCATAGAAATACCAATTGGCACATCTTGAACCCCTAGGAAACCGTAGCGGAACCCAGAAATCATGTAAACAATCGGATTAACTTTTGAGACAGCTTGCCAAAATGGCGGCAACATGGAAATGGCATAGAAAACCCCACCCAAATAGGTTAAAGGCTGTAACACAAAAGTCGGCACAATCGATACATCATCATAGGATTGCGCAAAAATACCATTTAACAAACCAGCTAAAGAAAAGAGAATCGCTGTCATCAATAAAGTCATGATGACCATCAGCCAAGAAACAACGTGCAATGGCACAAAAAATAGAGAAATGATGGTGACTAACGCGCCGACCAAAATACTACGACCAACGCCACCAATCACAAATCCCCAAATAATCACATGAGTTGGAACTGGCGCCACGAGAATTTCTTCGATATTTTTCTGGAATTTTTGTGAGAAAAAGGAAGATGAAACATTGGCGTACGAGCTTGTAATGGCTGACATCATAATTAAACCTGGCACGATAAATTCCATATAAGAAAAACCGCCCATGTCGCCAATTCGCCCGCCAATCATTTTCCCAAAAATCACAAAATATAAGGACGTCGTAATCACTGGCGGTACCAGTGTTTGGACCCAAATCCGTAAATAACGGTTGGTTTCCTTCACAGCTAAACTTTTTAAAGCAGTAAAATACAGACTAAACATGTTGATCCTCCCTATGGTACGTATCCTCGGTAATCTTCAAGAAGAGCTCTTCCAAACGGTTGGACTTATTCCGCATTGACAATACTTTGATTCCTTGTTGACTTAGCTGTTCAAACAAGTGATTGACTCCTTGGTTTCGTTCTACTTCCACCGCTAACGTTAACTCGTCCTCAAACACACTTTGATAGCCTTCAATAACTGGCGCCTGCGTATAAGGTGCTAAATCAAAAATAAACGTTTCGAATTGTAATTTTGCTAACAAGTGCTTCATGCTGGTGTTTTCAATCAATTCACCAGACTGAATAATCCCAATGTTGCGACACAACATCTCAGCTTCTTCTAAGTAATGGGTCGTCAAAATAATCGTGGTTCCCTGCGCATTTAACTCTTGTAAAAAGGCCCACATTTCACGGCGCAATTCAATATCGACACCTGCAGTTGGTTCATCTAAAATCAATAACTTCGGCTCATGCATCAGCGCGCGAGCAATCATTAACCGACGTTTCATTCCGCCAGAAAGCATTCGCGCCCGCTCGTTCCGTTTTTCCCATAAGTTGGATTGTTTTAAATATTTTTCACTCCGTTTCATGGCTTCTTTACGAGACACCCCATAATAGCCCGCTTGATTGACCACAATCTGTTGGACCGTTTCAAACGGATTGAAGTTAAACTCCTGCGGCACTAACCCAATCTGTTGCTTCGCCCGCACCATCTCCGTATCTAAATCATACCCAAAAATTTTGACTTTCCCCGAAGTCTTATTAACTAACGAGGTCACAATCCCAATCGTCGTTGATTTTCCTGCGCCATTCGGTCCCAAAAGAGCATAAAAATCGCCTTCTTCGACTGTTAAATCAATCCCTCGCAACGCTTCAACACCTGAAGCGTACACTTTGCGTAAATCTTGTATCACAAGAGCATCAGTCATTCGTAACTCTCCTTAATGTATAAATATTCATGAGTATTATTGTAACACTTCTCGATAAAAACGGGGGTTATTTTGATTAAATTTCACAGTCTTGCTTAGTTATTTTTCAACAACAAACTAGCCAACGATTAACGTGTTTATTTTGATTTAAAACTGTTTAAACAGTTTCAAGAACGTTAAACTCCTTTCAAATCAAGGATTTAGAGTTCTCTTTTTTTGGCACAGAACTTGCTTTATATAAAAGTGAGGTGAAAAGAATGAAAAGAAAATTTTTAATTGCTAGTCACGGAAACTTAGCGAAAGGCTTCCAAAGTTCCTTGGATATTCTCGCAGACAAAGGAAAAGAGCTGGCGGTCATCAATGCCTATGTGACTCCTGAGGACTACACGCCAATTATTCAAACGTTTCTTCAGTCCCTTGGCGCAGAAGAACAAGCTATTATTTTAACAGATTTATATGGTGGTAGTGTCAATCAAAAAATTGTTCAAGAAGTCATGACGACAAAACCAGACAATGTTTTTATCATTTCCAATGCCAACTTAGCCATTGTCTTATCTCTGATTTTCTTAAAAGAAGGCGAAAAGCTAACCAAAGAAGATATTCAAGCAGCAATTGCTGAAGCACAAATTCAATTCGTTGAATTAAACCCATCAAATGAAGAAGAAAACTTTTTTTAGGAGGAAATTAAAATGATTACACAAGTACGAGTAGACGACAGATTAATTCACGGCCAAGTAGCCGTAGTTTGGACCAAAGAATTGAATGCCCCCTTATTAGTTGTAGCGAATGATGAAGCAGCCAAAAACGAAGTAATGCAAATGACGTTAAAAATGGCTGTCCCTAATGGCATGAAACTATTAATTCGCTCAGTTGATGATGCGATTGATGTCTTTAATGATCCTCGGGGCAAAGACAAACGAATTTTTGTAATTGTGAACAGTGTAGCGGATGCTACTAAAATTGCGAAAAACGTGACAGATATTGAAAGTGTGAATGTTGCCAACGCTGGCCGCTTTGATAAATCAGATCCAGCCACCAAAACAATGGTTTTCCCGAGTGTCCAATTAAACCCTGAAGAGTTAGAAGCTGCCAAAGAATTAGCCAGTTTGACTCACGTGGAAAGCTATAACCAAGTACTGCCAACCAACTCAAAATTAAGTCTAAAACAAGCCGTCAATTAAAAGGAGGAAATGAACAATGCTTATGCATGCAACAATGGCAGCCTTAGCTGTATTTATCTGTTTTGCTGGGAATTATTTAACTGGTCAAAGTATGATGGAACGTCCCTTAGTCGTTGGATTAGTCACAGGAATTTTAATGGGCGACATGAAAACAGGGGTCTTAATGGGGGCCTCTTTGGAAGCAATTTTCTTAGGAAATGTTAATATCGGTGGTGTTATCGCAGCGGAACCTGTAACTGCGACTACTTTAGCCACAACGTTTGCAATTATTTCAAATGTCGAACAAAAAGCCGCCATGACGTTAGCCGTACCAATTGGGATGTTAGCCGCTTTCGTGGTGATGTTTTTAAAAAATGTCTTTATGAATATCTTTGCTCCTTCTCTTGACAAAGCAGCACGTGAAGGCAACCAAAAAATGGTTGTGACACTGCATTACGGAACGTGGATTATTTATTATTTAATCATCGCTTCGATTTCATTTATCGGAATTTTAGCAGGAAGCGGGCCAGTAAATCTGTTTGTTGAAAGCATTCCACAAAATTTGATGAACGGCTTAAGCGCAGCTGGCGGACTTTTACCTGCAGTTGGGTTTGCTATGTTAATGAAACTATTATGGGATAATAAATTAGCTGTCTTTTACATTTTAGGCTTTGTTTTAACCGCGTACCTACAATTACCAGCCGTTGCGGTAGCGGTCATCGGGACAGTAATTTGTGTCGTGAGTGCCCAACGGGATGTAGAATTTCGCGACATTCTAAAAAGAAAACCTGCGGCGTCTTCTGCGGTTGAAGGCAGCGCGAAAGAAATCGAAGAGGAGGACTTTTTCGCATGAAGTTAAAAGAGAATTTATCTAAAGAAGAGAAAAAAATGATGCGCTCTGTTTTCTGGCGTTCTTGGACGATGAACGCTAGCCGGACAGGAGCTACACAATACCACGCAGTGGGTGTCATGTACACTTTACTCCCAGTTATCAATCGTTTTTATAAAACCAAGGAAGAACGGGCCGAGGCATTGGTGCGTCACACCACTTGGTTCAATGCAACCATGCATATCAATAACTTCATCATGGGGCTCGTTGCTTCGATGGAAAAACAAAACAGTGAAGACGAAAACTTTGATGCTAGCTCTATTACAGCAGTTAAAGCCTCACTAATGGGGCCACTTTCAGGCATCGGTGATTCCTTCTTCTGGGGCATCTTACGTGTTATTGCTGCTGGTATTGGGATTTCATTAGCCAGCACTGGTTCGCCATTAGGGGCGATTGTCTTCTTACTTTTATACAACGTTCCTGCGTTCTTAATTCACTATTATGCGTTGTATAGCGGCTATTCAATCGGTGAAAGTTTTATCCAAAAAATGTACGAATCAGGCGGAATGAAGATACTCACAAAAGTATCAAGTATGCTAGGCTTAATGATGATGGGCAGTATGACTGCTTCAAATGTAAAATTCAAAACGATTCTTGAAGTTTCCGTTAAAGGAAGCAAAGACGTAGTTAAAATCCAAGACTATTTGGATCAACTATTCGTCGGTATCGTACCATTAGCCGTGACATTACTTGCTTTCTGGCTATTACGCAAAAAAGTCAATGTTAACGTGGTGATGTTTGGTATCATGTTCTTAGGCATCTTGCTAGGATTACTAGGCATCTGTTAAAATTGAAACAATAAACATTTAATTATTAAACACTTAGAGCCTGAGACAAAAATCCAAAGTGATTTTTATCTCAGGCTTAAAAGCTGATAAACGGCGGGAACAGAAGCAACCCCTTTCCCGACCTCTCTTTTGGAAGGACGATGAATCATGCGCTTGGAGACCTACCAACACTTAGTTGATATTTTAGAAACCAGCAACACCCCGATGAGCACACAAGAAATTGCCACAAAAATTCAATTAAGCCGCTCGGTAACCAGCTTATACTTAAATAAATTATTGGAAAAAGGTGAAGTCCAACAAACGGGAAAAAAACCCGTTTATTGGCAATTAACCCGTGCAACAACCCCCACGACCGATGTGTTTCGACAATACATCGGTAGCCAAGGCAGCGCCAAAAAAGCCATTGAACAATGCAAAGCCGCTATGTTGTATCCCCCATTGGGTATGCCTTTATTAATCCATGGAGCCAGTGGCGTCGGCAAAAGCTTTTTGGCAAAACTGATTTATGAGTATCTAAAAAACGAACAAATCATTGGCCTGGAAAAATTCTATACCTTTAACTGTGCCGATTATGCCAATAATCCCGAATTGCTATCATCCATTCTCTTCGGCCATACCAAAGGCGCATTCACTGGGGCTGAATCAGAAAAACAAGGACTCTTGGCCCAAGCTAATAATTCCGTACTCTTTTTAGATGAAGTACATCGATTATCCAACGAAAACCAAGAAAAACTCTTTCAGTTTATGGATACCGGGACCTTCCGCCCTATTGGTGAAGAAGGAAAAATGGTCCATTCCAAGGTCCGGCTACTATTTGCGACCACCGAAAACCCGAAAAAAGTCTTATTACCAACCTTTTATCGCCGAATTTCCGTAATCGTCTCACTTCCGAACTTCAAAGAGCGCCCCATTCGAGAACGGATTGCGATTTTGAAAAACTTATTCCACCGAGAAGCAAAACGAATGACCAAAGACATCAACGTGGACGAAGAAATCTTTACGGCATTATTAGAAAATGACGAACCTGGTAACGTGGGGAGCTTATCCAACAAAGTGCAGCTCCTTTGCGCGTCGCAATTACGAAAAACTTTGCCCAATCAACCCGTCGTCATTGGCGATGCGACTCAACCAATGATTGCGATTCCTTTAGACAAAGAAGTGTTAGAAGAAGACACACTTTCTTCCGATATTTTCGCAACATTTGAAGCCTTATTTACAAAAGAAAAAACACTGGCCCACTTAAAAACTGAACTGACACAATTCATTAAATATTGTTTAGACGATGAAATAACCTTAGAAAATGATTATTTTTTACAAAACCTAGTCACGGAAGTCCAAACCAAAAACAAACTAATTATTAACCAACCTGAGCAAACTGAAAAACCGATGAAAGATGTTGCCAAATTGCTGAAAATTTTACCGCCAACATTTAACGAAACAATGCTCCTTCCAGTCCAAGCACAGTTAAAAGAACACTATCCGCGAACAGTTTCCCTCGTGAAAAACTTAGTCAGTCCGCTGCCAGAAGAATACCGTTTCTTGACAGAGGTACTCTTATCTGTATTACTTAGCGGAGAAATTTCTGAAACGATTCCTTACCAAGCGCTCCTCGTGGCGCATGGTGAATCGACTGCCACAAGTATTCAAGCCGTTGCCAACAAATTATGTGGTACCTATATTTTCGATGCGATTAACATGCCCTTAACCTCCTCCGTCCGAGATATCGTCGCCGAAGTTAAAGACTGGCTTTCTCAGCGGGACACATCACAAGGCGTCATTATGCTCGTCGATATGGGTTCCCTGACACAACTTTATAAAAGTTTGAAACCGCAAATTCTTGGAGAACTTTTGGTGATCAATAACCTGACCACTGCCTATGCGTTGGAAATTGGCCATCAATTAATGAACGAACAACTTTTCTATGGTATTGCTAAAACCGCTGAAAAAAAATTTAAAACCGATGTACAATACTTTGAAGGCTTTTCAGTGGAAAAAAATATCATTGTCTCTAGTATTTCAGGTCTGGATATTGCCAAGCAAATCAAACAAATCTGTCAAAAATACCTGTATACTGATATTAAAGTCATTACTCTAAAATACAAAGATTTGGTAAACACGTTGGACATTGCCAACGCCGAAGAAAATTATTTAAAAGAAACCTCGCTCATTTTGACGACGTCCTACTTAGACAATCATACGAATGTTGCTAGCGTGAACCTCTTAGACATGTTAGACGAAGATGCAGGAACCCAGTTGATGGAACCTTTCCAAAACTTGATGCATCCCAATAACATCGATAGCATGATTAACGAATTTGTTCACTTCTTCTCGAAAGAAGGCTTGTCAGAAAAACTAGAATTTCTAAATCCTGACGTCATTATTAAACAAGTCGAAAACGTTACAAAAAACATTGAAAAACGCTTCGATCTCACACTCAGCGGCAAAATGAAATTTAACTTAATGATGCACAACGCGCTCATGGTAGAGCGAACCATGCTCGGCGTTGAAGACTATGAAGTCCCTGCTAACCTAGAGGAACTAACCATTAACCAAAAACCATTTTTCCAAAACGCTAAAAACATTTTCTATACTCTAGAACAGTTTTATCGAATAGAAATTTCCAACTGGGAACTCTATGTGATTTATGAAATTTTGTCTTCTCGGTGAGGAGGGGATGGGAAAGAGCTTGGACCGTAAGTTATTTCGACTTATGGCCCAAGCTCTTTTTACTAAAGGATCTCAATAGATGCCCTTTTTATTTTTCTTCACTAACAGCAAATCACCGATTCAAACTTTCTCCATTTGTAGAAATAACCTCTTTATACCAATAAAATGAATCTTTTTTACTTCTTGCAAGCGTTCCATTCCCTGCATCATCACTATCCACGTAAATAACACCATACCGTTTAGACATTTCAATGGTTCCACATGAAATGATATCGATGATTCCCCACATAGTATAGCCTAAAAGCTCTACACCATCAGCAATTGCTTCACTCATTTGTTGTAAATGCTTTTCTAAATAGTCAATCCGATAAGGGTCATGAATTGCGCCATCCTCTTCTACTTGATCATAAGCACCTAACCCATTTTCAGCAATAAACAGCGGTAATTGATAGCGATCATACATCTCGTTTAGAGAAATTCTCAAACCAATTGGATCAATTTGCCATCCCCAGTCACTTGTTTCTAAGTAAGGATTTTTCATCCCGCTTAGTAAGTTTCCGCTGGTAATTTCATAATCAGGACTGACACTAGTTATCATTGACATATAGTACGAAAATGATAGGAAGTTTACTTTATTCTCTGCTAATAATTCTAAATCTCCAGGAGCGACTTCTATCGTAATTCCTAACTCATCAAACATTCGCTTTGTATAGCTAGGATATTTTCCTCTTGCTAAAACATCCGTATAAAAATAATTCTTATAGTTCTCATCCAAAATGCTTTGCATTACATCTTCTGGCTTACAGGTCGCAGGATATGTTGTAAATCGTGCAATCATTCCACCAATCATTGGTTCGCCTAGTATTTCTTTTGCAGCTTTAATTGCTCTTGCATTTGCCACGAACTGATTATGTCCTGCTTGAAAAATACTTTGGTTATAGTTTTCTTCTTGATCTTCAATAACGGCACATCCATTGTATGGATTAAATCTATTACAGTTAATTTCATTAAAAGGTAGCCAATAGTCCACTAAATCACCTAAACGCTCAAACAATGTACGTGCATAGACTTCAAAAAAATCAATAGTCTTTCTACTTTTCCAACCACCATATTTGGTCACTAAATTAACTGGAATCCCATAGTGAAGCATTGTAGCAAAGACTTTCATTCCTCTTTTTTGGCATTCAGTAAATAGATCAACATAAAATTGTATTCCTGCTTCATTAGGACTCTCGTCATCTCCATTTGGATAAATACGCGACCAATCAATGGATGTTCGGAAAATATTCATCCCCATTTCTTCAAACAACGCTAAATCCTCTTTATATCTATGATAAAAATCAATCCCTCTTCTAAAGGGATAATTGCGATCGCCTTCTGCAACCAGCGCTTGCTCGAAACGCTCACTGGTCATATTAATATCTCTGTTTCGATTCCGTTCTTCACGATTCCAGTTAGGGTCAAAGTAACGCATTGATTGTGTATCCACACCTTTGCCATCTTCTAAATAACCACCATCTGCTTGACCACTCGAAATAGCCCCGCCCCATAAAAAATCCTTTGAAAATGTGTAAGTCATTTTACTTTTCCTCCAATTCATTACGTAAATACTGGTCCTTATAAACTAGACCACTCGTTATAATAAAAGCTAAAATAAAACTAGCCACTGCACAGACAATTGCAAAAATAAAATTCCATTGATTCGTTGGATCAATAAAAATAGGCAATGTCGTAATTCCTGTTGGCGCAAAAGTCATTCGCTTAACATTCAGGAAGCCCGCAAGTAAACCACTCATTGCACCAGCAATAATCACTGCTAAAAACGGTTTTTTATATTTTAAATTCACGCCATACAAAGCTGGTTCGGTAATTCCTAACAGTGCAGTAAATCCTGAAGAAAAAGCCAACCCTCGTACTTTCTGACTCTTTGCAAAGCGACCTACAGCAATTGCTGCGCCTGCTTGAGCAAAATTAGAAACTAAAAACCCAATTCCTAACATATCAAATCCATTGGAACTGATAGATTGTAAAACGAGAGGAATTGTTACCGCATAATGCATGCCAGTCATAATGAAGACTGGCGATAACGCACCAAAAATAAATGGTAGCACCCAAACAGCATAATTTTGAACTAAATTTAAGACAATTCCTAATCCTTGTCCAACCCAACTTCCTAATGGACCAATAATTCCCAAAGCTAAAGGAATCATAATAAAAAATGTCACTAATGGCCGCAAGAAAAACTTTACTGACTCAGGACAAAAACGTTCGACATAACGATCCACATAGGAAGCTACCCATATAATTAAGATAATTGGAATCACAGTTGAACTATAATTAGCTAACGTAATTGGTAAAAAGCCAAACATCTTTAATGGTTTACCTTCACTTACCAATGAAACGAAGGTCGGATGTAGCAGCAGCATGCCAATAATTGTTCCTAAATAAGGATTCAAACGAAACTTTATTGAGGCAGAATAAGCAACTAAAACAGGCATAAAATAAAAAGCAGTATCGCCAGCAAATGTCAAAATTTGATAAGTACCACCTGCAGGATCAATTAAATGGAACAAATCTAAAAGCACCAGTACTGTTTTTATCATTGCTGCAGCGGTGATTGCAGGTAACAGCGGTGTAAAAATACCTGTAATTGTATCTAATACTTGTGGAATAATCCCTTTTTTTGATGGTTTACTTGGCTCGGCCATTTCTTGATGACTCAGATCACTTTCAGACTCAGTTGACAGCAACTGAGTAAAGTGTGCATAAACAGTTCCGACACTTTGACCAATAATTATTTGATATTGTCCTCCGGTAACAATACTGCCCATTACGCCGTCTAAATCATTTATAGACTCTTGCTGTATTTTCTCTTCATCATTTAACGTTAAACGCAAGCGAGTTGCACAATGAGTAACACTTTTCACATTTTTGGCTCCGCCTATGTTTGACAAAATGCTTTGACATAATTTTTGAACATCCATCAATAACCCTCCTATTCAACTTGTATTTCAATACTTGTACAAATATCAATCACTAGTTATACTTGAATTATACAATTATAAAAAACGCTTTCAATAATCGTTTTCCAGAACATTGATAACAAAAGGTAAGGTGATAAAATTGTTAAATCAACTCCCATCAGACTTATTTCTGTTAACCCACAGCGAACACCATTATTTAGAGGATCCCAATTATCATAGCCCTATTTATGAACAACTAGACAAAATTCTGTTACATGATCAAGAAGTCTATCAGTTTCAATTACCAAATTTAAAACAAAACCTTATTGAAATTAGAAGAGATTCGCGATTCACAGATGTACCATTACATGTACATACTAATTTAAATCTTAATTATGTCTATTCTGGAAGCTGTCATTATCAAGTAAACGGAACCGAGGTATTACTAAAAGAAGGAGATTTATGCATTGTTGATCGGCATGTTCTTCGCTCAAAAGGCAGACTAAGTGAAAAAGATATAGTCTTTAATATTAGTCTAAGCAATGACTTTTTTTCACGAGCATTTATTATGGGCTTAGGTGAAACAAGCATTTTAAGTACTTTTTTATTTTCAGCAATTACTGAAAATAACCACCATGACGGCTATATGATTTTTCAGAATAACCATAAAAATACAATTGCTTTTCTCAATCAACTAATTTGTGAATATTTCCAAAATGATACTTTTAGTAAACATGCGATAGAAGCACTCTTTTCATTAATTTTTATTCAGCTTATCCGTGATTATCAGAAGAATTCCACAAAGAAAGTTGCCCCTATTAGCAATAAAACCAGCCATATGTTAGAAATTATCGATTATATAGAAAAAAATGCTCGCACCTGTACATTAAAGGAAACCGCATTATTATTTAATTACCATCCAAAATATTTATCTCAGTTAATCAAGCAGACTTTCAATAAAACCTTTAAAGAAATTCAAACAGAACAAAGGATGAAAAATGCGATACAATTATTGCGTTATTCAGAATTATCAATCGCTGAAATCTCTCAAAATGTTGGTATTTCAAACGTAAGCCAATTTTATAAAAATTTTTCAGCTCTCTATACACTCTCTCCTAATGAATATAGAAAAACATTGACGAAACACTGAAATACTCACTTACTCCATTAATGGTATAAAAAAAACACTTTCTATCAACAGAAAGTGTTTCAATAAATATTTCGTTTAGGCAGCGCCATTTCCTGTAGTGTAAACGAACAGGACAGTGAACAGGATGGACACGCCAACCATTATTAATTTTTTCGTTTTGTCGGGGTCCTCTTGAAGTAGCCATTTAATCAACAGACTGCCTCTAATCCGTTGACTTGCCTTCTCTTTTTCAGTCGCTGACTTTGTATAACGCCAACCACAAAAGTGCCAACGCAGTAAATTGGCGTACCAAGCTCGATAGTTTTTAGATAGAAAACCACCACAGATGAACAACGCTCCTAATAAAATATCCAAATACAACCAAACAATAAATGTTAACGGAATATCGATTAATGAATAATTCTTCACTTCAATCACTTGATCTTTCAAACCAAATTGATGAATAATCCGTTCTTGGTATTCAGAATCCGTCTCCGCTTCTTCTTTTCCCCCAACAACTTTTATGGCTGACTCGACGCCCATACCTTTTATAAAAGCTTGTTTGGAATGACAATACTTACATTCCACCACTTGATCAGCGGTATCGTACCATTTAAACGCATTCGCCCCACAACTTTGACAAACCACACTACTCATTTTTTGCATCCGATATTTGTTATTTTTTATGGTTATGTTTCATTACTTAATGATACCATTTTTTGGAGAGGATTGGGTTGGGTTAGAGAGATTGATAAAAAAGACACTTTCTCATTGCGAGAAAGTGTCTTGAAACATTGTAATTGATTGGTAAGCGAACATGTTCGCAACGACTCCAAATAATTAACGTTTTGAGAACTGTGAAGCTTTACGAGCTTTTTTAAGACCTGGTTTTTTACGTTCAACCATACGTGCGTCACGAGTAAGTAACCCAGCGCGTTTTAAAGCAGAACGGAAGTCAGGATCTACTTGTAACAATGCACGAGCGATTCCGTGACGGATAGCTCCTGATTGTCCAGCATAGCCACCACCGTTTACGTTTACGATTACATCGTAAGCGCCTTTTGTTTCAGTTACGCCAAATGGTTGGTTGATAACTTCACGCAAGTCAGCATGTGGAATATATTCTTCTACGTCTTTTTTGTTTACAGTAATTTTACCAGTACCTGGTACTAAGCGTACGCGAGCAACTGCATTTTTACGACGGCCTGTGCCGCTATATTGTACTTGTGCCAATGAATTTCCCTCCTTAAATTAAGTTCGTGATATCTAATACTTCTGGTTGTTGTGCAGCATGTGGATGCTCAGCTCCACCGTATACGTTCAATTTAGTAAATTGTTTACGTCCTAAAGTGTTTTTAGGTAGCATACCTTTTACAGAAGTTTCGATAAGACGGCGAGAGTTTTTGTCGCGTAATTCACCAGCAGTCACTGATTTTAATCCTCCAGGATACATTGAGTGACGGTAGTAAATTTTGTCTGTAGCTTTTTTACCTGTTAATTTTACTTTATCAGCGTTAATTACGATTACGAAATCTCCAGTATCCACATGTGGTGTGAATGTTGGTTTATTTTTACCACGTAGTACAGAAGCAACAACTGCTGATAGACGTCCTAAAGGAACATCTGTTGCATCTACTACGTACCATTTACGTTCTACTTCGCCAGCTTTGGCCATATATGTTGTACGCACGTTTCTTTCCTCCAATTTTGTTTTCGATGTTTGACATACACTTGAGTTTCCGGGGCTCATTGTGGGGCAAACAATACCATTTAATATTTTACCTTCAATCACTGATAAAGTCAATGTTTTTCTGCGCTTTCAGAAAATAGATTTTCACTTATTTTTTTGTGCCTTTTAAACAGAAAAAAACCGCCAACGTCAACGTCAGCGGCTTTGGGAGTTGTTTTAAATTATGCGTCAATACCAGGCGCTTTGCCAAGTTTGGCTTGTAACATCCAAATATTTTTTTCGATGTCTGTTTTGTTTGCGATGAAAATGTCTTGTGTGCAGTCGTCGCCTTCTTCACCAGAAACTTCGATTCCTTTTGCGTAAAGGTCTGCTAAGTAACGGTAGCCTGCTACTAATTTTTCCATACGCTCTGGAATGGTGCGGTCCCAGTTACCAATTTCATCTTCAATTTTTGTATTTTCTGCGAATTCACGCAATGTTGAGAATGGAGAGCCGTCCAATGTGATTAAACGTTCTGAAACAACATCTAATTGCTCATTGATTTGATCCATGTATTCATCCATTTGTGGGTGAAGTGTTAAAAATTCAGGTCCACGCATATACCAATGTGTTTGATGAATTACCACGGAAAATTGGCTTAAATCTGCAACGAGTTGGTTCAAAATTTCTTTTGTTTTTTCAAATTTCATTCTTTGTCATCCTCCTAAATATTATTTCTACACTCTTAGTGTAATATGAATTGTGAAAAAAGTACACTGAAAACCTTTCTTTTTTTAAAATTATTATCAAATTATAATAATTACAATTAAGAATCTAATTAATTTCCTGCAATCGCTGTTCTTTCATCCGCAGTGACGACTTTTTGTTCCGCTTGAGTGAGGATCGTGTCGAGCGCCTCTGTCAACTGGTCAGTATCTTCTTTTCCTGTGACGAAAGCTAAAAAAAACTGATTCAGTCTCAGTTGCTCCACTGCCGGCAAGTACCATTGTCCTTCTACTTGCTTAACCGTTAATGGCAGTTCAACTGGCTCATGGCTGACATTGATTTGTTGGATTTCTTTTTTTAAAACGGCTAACGTGTGCTGCATGTCTAGCGCTTGTGTTGCCTGTTGCGTTTGCTGAAGAAGAGCAGTGGTTGTATCTTCAATCGCCGTCACAAAATCTAAGCCCTTAATCTGAAAAGTGATTGTCGCTTGCCCATTCAATTCTTTCGTGGCTACTAGGTGATATGACGCTTTTTTCTTCACTTGAGCCAGTAATTCTGCGCTAAGCTTCTGGGCTTCAGTCTCGGTGACTTCAGCGTTCATTTCTTTTAAGCTATTGAAAAATTGCTTCTGGAACTGTTGACGGCTCGTCTGCAAATGCTCCGCTAAGACTTTCGGTTCACGAAAAGTTTGAGAGAATGTCTCTGGCTTTTCTTGATAAATAAAGTAATCTACCAACTGTTGCGCTGCTTTTTCGCCGGAACGAGACGGTGCACTGCAGCTTGCTAACGCCCCAATGAATAACAGAAATAGTGATAGTAGCTGCTTCTTCATTCCTCATCCTCATTTCCTCAAGTCTTCGTCTCTCTTCTAGTTAAGCAACTTCTCAGCCATTTGTCAAAGCTATTTACTATCAATTATTTGCGGAATTCTGCTAATTTTTGATAACTTTGTGCTAAAACTTGTTGGGTTTCTTGAAAAACAGGATACAGTTCTTGATAAACTAGCAATTGATCCGCTCGTGGCGTGACCGTTTCATGAATCAGCACCTGTTGCGCCGCTGCTTGTAAATTTGGTAACTGCCCTAAGCCTTGCCAACCTAGCAAAACAGCGCCTAATGCCGAAGCTTCGGTGCTATCAGTGAACGATAACGTTTCTCCCAGCACATCAGCCATAATTTGACGGAACACAGGGGAATCAGCAAAGCCGCCTGTCGCCCGAATCTCCTGAACGGGTCCACCGAGTTGTTTCAAATCTTCTAAAATGGTTTTTAAATTGAAACAGATGCCTTCCACCACCGCTCGAGCTAAATGTCCAGCATGGTGATTTTTGCGCAAGCCAATAAAACTTGCGCTCGCCTCTGCATTCCACAGCGGTGCTCGTTCACCAAGCAAATAAGGATGAAACAGTAAGCCATTTGCCCCAGCTGGCACGGTTGCAATTTTGGCCATAATTGGGTCATAGAGATTGGTCCCGTTTTGGATAGCTTGCTGACGTTCTTCTGCAAAAATCGTTTGGCTCGCCCAATCTAACGCAACTGCACCATTACTACTTGCGCCACCAATCACCCAGTGCTGTTCATCTAGAGCAAAACAAAACGTTTCACCTTGCGGATGCAAAAAAGGTTCTTCGACAATATACCGAAGTGCGCCGCTCGTACCAACGGTCAAAGTCGCTACACCCATTCCTAGCGCTCCCAAACCTAAATTAGACAATGGACCATCCGCGCCACCAAGAACTAAAACCGTTTCCTCCTCAACACCAAGCATCTCTTGCCAAGAAGGCGCTAACGCTGGAAAAATGAACGTTGACGGGGCAACTTTTGGCAACTGTTCCTCCTCAATAGATAAATACGCTAAAATCGACGATTCCCATTGCCGCGTGTGAATATTAAATAAACCCATCCCCGAAGCACTACTATAATCTGTCCAGTATTCGCCAAAGAAACGGTAAAAAATGTAGTCCTTAATCCCAATAAACTTGGCCGCGCTCTGCGCAACGGCTGGCTGATTTTCCTGCAGCCAGCGAATCTTGTACAAAGGCGCCATTGGATGAACTGGCATGCCTGTCAATTGATAAAACAATTGGGCCGCTGGCGTTTCTTTTAACGCTTCCGCATAATCAGATGCTCGTGTGTCAGCCCAAGTAATCACTTGGGTCAATGGACGTCCTTGCGCATCCATGGCAATTAAGCCATGCATCGCTGAAGCAAAAGAAATGAGCCCAATTGGTTGATTCTTCACTTGTTGTGTGACGGTTCGAATACAGTTCACCACAGCTTGGAACAGCGTCTCTGGGTCTTGCTCCGCCATTCCTTCAGTCTCTTGAATTAATGGATAACGCACATAGCTAGAAGCTACGACTGTGCCATTGGGTTGAAAAGCCACTGCTTTGGCTTGCGTGGTGCCAACGTCGACACCAATCGCTAATTTTTCCATTTGATTCCCTCATTTCTTGTTTCTTTTATTATTCCTAACAAAAAAAGATTTGTCTAGTCAAATGAAAAAGTTTAAAAAAAGCGTAGTTTATTTTTAAGGAGGTAACCTATGTTTTTCTTGAGTCTCTTTTTGATTGGTGCCTGTTTCGGTTCTTTTTTATGCTTAGTGGCGGAGCGCTTACCAGTAGGGCGTTCTCTGTGGTGGCCCCCTTCCCACTGTCAAGGTTGCCACCAGCCTCTACAACTCTATGAATTAATTCCAGTTGTTTCGATTTTGCTGCAGCGCTTTCGTTGTCGAAAGTGTCAACAGCCAGTAGCTAAGAGTTATCTTTTAGCAGAACTTGTCATGGGCAGCTTAACCGCAAGCTGTTTTTCAGCTGGCCTGACGATTGATGCTGTGATTCTCTGGTGGTGGCTGACGAGCGCTTTCACATTATCCTTGATTGATTACTGGTATTTAGTGGTTGAACCGAAGATTCTTTATCCGAGTTTTTTTGTGCTTTGCTTGCTGAAAATGGCGGGTCAGCATTCGTTTTACTTACTGACTGGTCTTTTTTGTTTTTGTTTTTTCCGAGCCGTCTTACATTATTTTCCGGAAGCCATGGGGCGAGGGGATCTTTTGTTACTGGGTTTGTGGGGCTGTTTTTTACAGGTACCTCAGTTGCTGATGCTACTATTTTTTGCCAGTAGTTATGGCCTAATCTATGGCTACAGCTGTAAATTTTTGGTGTATCCAGTTGAACAGACACTTCCTTTTGTCCCCTTTTTAAGTTTGGGCTTACTCACAATCAGTTGGTTATAGCAAATAAAAAAAGCCGTAAGGAGCATGCTCCTTGCGGCTTTTTAGGGTTTATTTATTGATGTTTTTCATCGCATCTTCAGCAGCCATTTGTGCTTCAATGTCTGAAATACTATAAACGTTTTCGCTAGCTACGCCAACTTCTTTTGGTTCCATGTTACGGTAACGAGCCATACCAGTACCAGCTGGGATGATTTTACCAATGATAACATTTTCTTTCAATCCAAGTAATGGATCTTTTTTGCCACGGATAGCAGCATCTGTTAACACGCGTGTTGTTTCTTGGAAGGATGCAGCAGATAAGAAGCTGTTTGTTTCCAATGACGCTTTGGTAATACCAAGTAAGACTGGACGACTAGTAGCAGGGACGCCACCAGCAACTAATGTGTCGTAGTTACGGTCTTTAAATTCTGCGATGTCCATTAATGTTCCTGGAAGGATTTCAGTGTCACCTGGATCCATTACGCGGATTTTACGTAACATTTGACGAACCATTACTTCGATATGTTTGTCGCCGATTTCTACCCCTTGCATACGGTAAACACGTTGTACTTCACGTAATAGGTAGTTTTCAACAGATAAAACATCACGAACTTGTAATAATTGTTTTGGATCAATTGAACCTTCTGTCAACGGTGCACCACGGTGGATGATGTCGCCTTCAGCAACTTTCATACGTGCAGTGTAAGGGACAGTATAGGTACGTGTATCTGTTTTTCCTTTGATGGTTACTTCTTTTTGACGTGTGGCAGGATCTTCAGAAATATCGATAACTTCACCGGTTACTTCTGTAATCACTGCTTGCCCTTTCGGATTACGTGCTTCAAAGATTTCTTGGATACGAGGTAAACCTTGAGTGATATCGTCACCGGCAACCCCACCGGTATGGAACGTACGCATTGTTAACTGTGTACCAGGTTCCCCGATAGATTGAGCGGCGATTGTACCAACTGCTTCTCCGACTTCAACGTCAGAACCAGTTGCCAAGTTACGTCCGTAACAGTGCTTACATACACCATGTTTTGTGTTACATGTAAAGACAGAACGGATGGTTACTTTTTCAATACCAGCGTCCACGATTTCTCTTGCAAGATCTTCAGTGATTAATTGATCCGCACCAATGATGATTGCACCAGTTTCTGGATGAACAACTGATTTACGTGTATAACGACCTAATAGACGTTCGTCTAATGGTTCGATAATTTCGTTACCTTCACGAATGGCTTCGATTTCAAGACCACGGTCAGTGCCACAGTCGTCTTCACGAATGATTACGTCTTGGGCAACGTCAACTAAACGACGTGTTAAGTAACCTGAATCGGCTGTCTTCAAGGCCGTATCGGTCATCCCTTTACGAGCCCCGTGAGTTGAGATAAACATTTCTAAGACAGAAAGTCCTTCACGGAAGTTTGAGATGATTGGTAATTCCATGATTCGTCCATTCGGAGCGGCCATCAAACCACGCATACCAGCTAACTGTGTAAAGTTGGAGATGTTACCACGGGCTCCAGAGTCAGACATCATGAAGATTGGGTTACGAGCTTCCATACTTTCGATCAGTTTTTGTTGGATTTCATCTTTGGCACCGTTCCAAACGCCGATTACACGTTCATAACGTTCGTCATCAGTAATTAAACCACGACGGAATTGTTTAGTAATTGTTTCAACTTGTTTGTGGGCAGCGTCAATGATTGCTTGTTTTTCATGAAGAACCATGATATCGGCAATCCCTACCGTCATCCCAGCATAAGTTGAGTGTTTGTAACCTAAGTCTTTCATGCGGTCAAGCATTTTAGAGGTTTCCGTAATGTGGAATCTCTTGAAGACTTCAGCAATGATATTTCCAAGATTTTTCTTCTTGAATGGTAAAACTAATTCTTGCTCTTTAATGTGTGCAGGAATGTCTGTACCAGCTTCTACGAAGTATTTATCTGGTGTTTGAACAGTTAAGTTATAGTCTGTTGGTTCGTTCAAGTAAGGGAACTCAACAGGCATGATTTCGTTAAAGATGATCTTACCAACTGTGGTGATTAAGATTCGTTCTTTTTGCCAATCAGTAAATGGTTTGTCACCTAAAAGTGTTGTTTGAACCCCAATCCGTGAGTGTAAATGTACGTAGCCATTTTGCCATGCTAAAACAGCTTCGTTCATGTCGCGGAAGATCATGCCTTCCCCTTCACGGCCTTCTTCTTCCATTGTTAGGTAGTAGTTACCTAAGACCATATCTTGAGATGGTGTAACAACTGGTTTACCATCTTTCGGGTTCAAGATATTTTGGGCAGCAAGCATTAACATACGAGCTTCTGCTTGTGCTTCTTCATTTAGAGGCACGTGAACCGCCATTTGGTCTCCATCGAAATCGGCATTGTAGGCTTCACAAACTAATGGGTGAAGACGGATCGCACGACCTTCAACAAGAACAGGTTCGAAAGCTTGGATCCCTAATCTATGCAACGTAGGTGCCCGGTTAAGTAAAACTGGGTGTTCTTGGATAACTTCTTCTAAAATATCCCAAACTTCATCTTCGCCACGTTCGATTTTACGTTTCGCATTTTTAATGTTTGTCGCAATTTCACGTTGTACTAATTCACGCATTACAAATGGTTTGAATAATTCAATCGCCATTTCTTTTGGTAAACCACATTGGTACATTTTTAAGAACGGACCAACGACGATTACGGAACGACCAGAATAGTCAACACGTTTACCTAGCAAGTTTTGACGGAAACGACCTTGTTTCCCTTTCAACATGTGAGAAAGAGATTTCAATGGACGGTTACCTGGTCCAGTAACTGGACGGCCACGACGACCATTATCGATTAAAGCATCGACCGCTTCTTGTAACATCCGTTTTTCGTTTTGAACGATGATGCTTGGCGCATTTAAGTCTAATAAACGTTTTAGACGGTTGTTACGGTTGATAACACGGCGGTATAAGTCGTTTAAGTCACTTGTTGCAAAACGACCACCTTCCAATTGAACCATCGGACGTAAATCTGGTGGAATAACTGGGATAACATCCATTACCATCCAGCTTGGTTGGTTACCAGAAGCACGGAAGGCTTCTAAGATGTCTAAACGACGGATGGCACGTGTCCGTTTTTGACCAGAAGCTGTTTTTAATTCTTCTTTTAATTGCGCAACTTCGCCATCTAAATCGACGTTATCTAATAATTGTTTCACGGCTTCGGCACCCATAGCAGCTTTGAAGGCTTGGCCATATTGTTCACGTTTTTCACGATATTCGCGTTCCGTTAACAATTGTTTTTTCTCTAATGTTGTGTCACCTGGTTCGATGACAACGTATGAAGCAAAATAAATGACTTCTTCCAATGCACGAGGGCTCATGTCTAAAACAAGACCCATCCGAGATGGAATTCCTTTAAAGTACCAGATATGTGAAACTGGTGCGGCTAATTCAATATGTCCCATACGTTCACGACGTACTTTTGAACGAGTGACTTCAACGCCACAACGGTCACAGACAATACCTTTATAACGGATACGTTTATATTTACCACAAGCACATTCCCAGTCTTTGGTTGGACCAAAAATGCGTTCACAGAATAACCCTTCACGTTCGGGTTTTAATGTACGGTAGTTAATTGTTTCGGGTTTTTTAACTTCCCCATAAGACCAGCTTCTGATCTTTTCTGGTGAAGCAAGCCCTATTTGCATACTTTCGAATTTATTTACATCGATCAAAAGGAATTCCCTCCATTTCCTTATTTAGAGAAGCTGAGTCAGCAACTTGTTAGCAAATGGCAAGCATCACTTGAAAGAAGGTCTGACGACACTTGGAACAAGTAATGACTTGCGCAGTTGCAACAAAGTCGCAGTTGAATCAACTCATCAGAGTGGTAGCGACAAATTAGTCTCTGTCTTCGGCTGTTTCAATTTCTTGAACAACGTCTTGTGCTTCTTCTTTCACGACTGATTCTGCTTCTTTTTCCAGCTGTTTCGCTGATTGTTGTTCCGCAAATTTGGTTAGTGCGTCAACGGTGATTAAATCATCATCGTCATCGTCCATATCGCGTAACTCAATCTCAGCTTCCTCAATGTCCAAGACACGCATGTCTAAACCAAGTGATTGTAATTCTTTCACTAATACTCGGAATGATTCAGGCACACCTGGTTTTGGAATTGGTTCACCTTTAACGATGGCTTCGTATGTTTTCACACGTCCGACAACGTCATCAGATTTGTAAGTTAAGATTTCTTGTAATGTGTAAGCAGCACCGTAAGCTTCCAGTGCCCAAACTTCCATTTCCCCGAAACGTTGTCCACCGAATTGAGCTTTACCACCCAACGGTTGTTGCGTAACAAGAGAGTAAGGTCCGATTGAACGAGCATGCAATTTGTCATCAACCATGTGGGCTAATTTAATCATATACATGACACCAACGGAAATACGGTTATCAAATGGTTCACCTGTACGTCCATCGTAAAGAACTGTTTTAGCATCGCTAGCCATACCAGCTTCACGAACAGTTTCCCAAACGTCTTCATCGGTTGCCCCATCGAAAACAGGTGTTGCAACGTGAATACCTAATTGGCGAGCAGCCATACCTAAGTGTAATTCAAGTACTTGTCCGATATTCATACGAGAAGGTACCCCTAATGGGTTCAACATGATATCAACAGGTGTTCCGTCAGGTAAGAATGGCATATCTTCTTCCGGCATAATACGGGAAACAACCCCTTTATTTCCGTGACGTCCCGCCATTTTATCTCCTTCGTGAATTTTACGTTTTTGAACGATATAGACACGAACTAACATGTTGACACCTGGTGATAATTCATCGCCAGCTTCACGAGTAAAGATTTTCACATCATGAACGATACCGCCGCCACCGTGAGGTACACGGAGAGACGTGTCACGAACTTCGCGGGCTTTTTCCCCGAAGATTGCGTGTAATAAACGTTCTTCTGCAGATAATTCTGTGACCCCTTTAGGTGTGACTTTACCAACTAGTAAGTCGCCATCTTGAACTTCAGCCCCAATGCGGATAATCCCCATTTCGTCTAAGTCTTTCAACGCGTCTTCCCCAACGTTTGGAATCTCACGGGTAATTTCTTCAGGTCCTAATTTTGTATCACGTGCTTCTGATTCATATTCTTCAATATGCACAGAAGTGTAGACATCATCTTTAACTAAACGACGGCTCATGATAATGGCATCCTCGTAGTTGTAACCTTCCCATGTCATGAAGGCAACTAAGACGTTTTGCCCTAAAGCCATTTCGCCTTCTTCCATAGAAGGTCCATCCGCTAAAGTATCGCCTTTTTCAACTTTTTCACCTAAGTGAACAATTGGGCGTTGGTTGTAGCTTGTTCCTGAGTTAGAACGACGGAATTTTGTAACCATATATTTGTCTAATGCGCCATTGTCGCGACGAACGCGAATTTCTTTTGCATCGACGAATTCTACGACACCGTCATGTTTACATAGTAAAGCAGCACCTGAGTCATGGGCTGATTTATATTCCATCCCTGTACCTACCCACGGAGAGCGTGGTTGAATTAACGGCACCGCTTGACGCTGCATGTTGGCACCCATCAAGGCACGGTTGGAGTCATCGTTTTCTAAGAAAGGAATACATGCTGTTGCGACTGCGACTACTTGTTTTGGTGAAACGTCCATGTAGTCAACTTTGTCTACGGCAACTTCTAAGTTTTCACTTTGTAGACGCGCCATAACAACATCATTGGCAAATGTGCCATCTTCATTTAAAAGTGAGTTCGCTTGCGCTACGATATAATGGTCTTCGATGTCTGCTGTTAAGTAATCTACTTGATCAGTAACACGGCCTGTCGTACGATCAACACGGCGATAAGGCGTTTCGATGAAACCAAATTTATTCACTTTCGCATAACTAGATAAGCTATTGATCAACCCGATATTTGGTCCCTCAGGCGTTTCAATTGGACACATACGACCATAGTGAGAGTAGTGAACGTCACGAACTTCATAACCGGCACGGTCACGAGTCAAACCACCAGGCCCTAAGGCTGATAGACGACGTTTATGGGTTAACTCACCTAATGGGTTTGTTTGGTCCATGAACTGTGATAACTGTGAAGAACCAAAGAATTCTTTGATACTTGCTACCACTGGACGGATGTTAATTAATTGTTGTGGTGTCAATGTTTCTGTGTCTTGAATAGACATTCTTTCACGAACCACACGTTCCATACGGGCTAAACCAATACGGAATTGGTTTTGTAATAATTCGCCTACTGAACGGATACGACGATTACCTAAGTGGTCGATGTCATCGACATTGCCGATATCTTCCATTAAGTTGAAGAAGTAGCTCATTGAAGCAACGATATCTGCTGGACGAACTGTTTTTACGCTGTCGTCTGGATAGCCGTTACCAATCACATTTACGATACGTTCAGGATCTTTTGGTGAAAGAACTTGAATCACTTGGATCGTCATTGGTTCAGTTACTACCGCATCTTCACTTGGATAGTAAGTTACGCTGTTTAAGCCGTTGTCAATGTATTCGCCTAATGTTTCCATGATTTGGTGTGTTAAAACCGTGCCTTTTTCGACAATGATTTCACCAGTTTCTGGATCAACTAGCGTTTCAGCTAAGGTTAAGTTTAAGAGACGTGTTTTTAAGTCTAATTTTTTGTTAACTTTGTAGCGACCAACGTTTGCCAAATCATAACGTTTTGGATCAAAGAAACGTGCAGTTAACAAGCTACGTGAGCTATCTGCTGTTTTTGGTTCGCCTGGGCGAAGACGTTCATAAATGTCTTTCAAGCCTTCTTCTGTACGAGAATCACTTGCGTTTTTGTGTAAATCTTTTTCAATTGTGTTGCGTAAGCTTTCGCTGTCGCCGAAAATTTCGAAGATGGTATCATCTGAACCGAAACCTAAAGCACGAACTAACACAGTTAAAGGAATTTTACGTGTGCGGTCAATCCGAACATAAGAAATGTCTTTCGCATCTGTTTCCATTTCTAACCATGCACCACGGTTAGGAATGACTGTTGAGCCAAAACCTTCTTTGCCATTTTTGTCCACTTTTCCATGGAAGTAAACACCTGGAGAACGAACTAATTGGGAAACGATAACACGTTCTGCCCCGTTGATGATGAAGGTACCCATTTCTGTCATTAATGGGAAATCGCCGAAGAAGACTTCTTGGGATTTAATTTCACCTGTTTCACGGTTGGTTAAACGTAATGTTACATGTAATGGCGCAGAATAGTTGGCATCATGTGCGCGGGCTTCTTCTACTGTGTACTTTGGTTCTTTTAATTCATAGTCAACAAATTCTAAGGATAAGTTTCCTTGGAAATCATCAATTGGTAAAATGTCTTCAAACATTTCACGAAGTCCCTCATCTAAAAACCATTGATAAGAGTCTGTTTGGATTTCAATTAAATTTGGTAATTCCAATACTTCACTGATACGTGCGAAACTTCTACGTTCGCGATGCTTTCCGTATTTTACTACGTGTCCAGCCAAGCTCTTCACCCCTCTAGTTATAAGTCTATCAAAACACCGATCCGAAAAATTACATTTACGTTACATATATTAAATATATGTAACAAAAAGCATTTTTTGCAGTTTTTAAGCAAAAAAAAACCAAAAATAGAACATGCTTCCGAAAAATTTTCTGGCGTTTCTACTTTTGTTTTCCTATAAAAAACCGGAACGGACAATATTTCGCTCCTGCTTCGTCACTTTCAGATAGTTTTTGCTCTATAGATTCTACTACCTTTGTCTAGAAAAGTCAAGGGTTTCTTTAAGGTTTTCTTTTTCATAAAAAGGAGTTTTTTTGTAAAGGGTTTTAATGAAAAAAGGCGTAATAAATAATTACGCATTTTCCCCTATCTTCTATTCACACAAAAAAACGAATGCAAAGATGCATTCGTTTTTGACTAACCGCCACCTAATAAAAAGTCTAGGACATTCATGCCGCCGCTTGTTTGGCTGCGGTAAAGTTCGGTGTAGCCGCATTGGGTACAGCTAATTGTAATAAATTTTTTATTTTGAACATCAAAAATTTTCGCAAAGTTCCCACCTGTTGCTTGAAATTGATCCGACACATAGTGCATGTTGCCACATTTCTCACAAACATATTGTTGCTTTTCCATTCCCCTCACTCCTTCTCAATAAAACAAGTATAGCAAACGCCTGCTTCATTTTCCTCCATCCTAAGATGGATTTTTTCACTAGTTGACCAAGCCTTTTCCTTTCCGCTACAATAAGCATAACGAATCGGAGGAAAAAATATGTCGACAAAAAGCCAAGTCCTAACTTTATTGATGAAACAAACGCCCGCATTCCTTTCCGGCGAAGAGATGGCACAACGTCTGTCCTTATCTCGCACAGCTATTTGGAAAGCGATTAATGAATTGAAAAAAGATGGCTATCAAATTACTAGCGTGCAAAATAAGGGGTATCGCCTTGAAAAATCAGATGTCCTTTCTGCAGAAGGCATTCAGTTGGCGTTATGGTCACAAACACCGCCTTTAACAATTACCGTCCTAGAAACATCTGAATCTACCATGACCGATGCTAAGCGGGCGATTTTAGACCAGACGCCCGACAATACTTTGATTGTTGCTGACATGCAAGAAATGCCGCGGGGCAGGTTCGGCCGGCCGTTTTTCGCTACGCCAGGTAAAGGGATTTACATGAGCATGGTGCTTCAACCGAACCAAAATTTTGAAGAAATCGCTCAATATACTGTGATTATGGCCGTAGCGGTCGCTCGAGCAATGGATGCTCTGGCAGGCGTTCACACAGAAATTAAATGGGTCAACGACCTTTATTTAAACGGCAAAAAAGTTTGCGGGATTTTGTCGGAAGCCATGAGCAATGTGGAAACAGGGCAGATTTCTAATGTTATCATCGGCATGGGGATTAATTTTTCAATTACAGAAACCGAATTTCCTGAGGACATTCGGCAGAAAGTGACTTCCCTTTTCCCAGAGGGTGAACCAACGGCGACGCGAAATGAATTAGTCGCCAACATTTGGAATCATTTTTATCAAATTTTAGACGAACGTTCAACGAAAGACTTTTTAGAAGAATACCGACAACGCTCCTTTGTGATTGGCAAAGATGTCGCTTTTACCCAAAACGGGCAAGACTTCCGCGGCGTTGCGACAACCATTAATGGAAATGGAGAATTGATTGTCCAGTTGCCTGATGGCACGACCAAAACGTTGTCTTCTGGGGAAATTAGTTTGGACCAGATTGGTGAATGGCATCGAGGATAAGTAGAGAAATTTAGAAAAAAGAAAGCGGGACATCAGTCGTTTTGACTGATGTCCCACTTTCTACTTCTGAAAATAATCAGCTGAACAAAAGCAGCCCCTTCGAAAATAAGCCAAAATTGACTTTCTCACACAAGTGTTCGGCGTATCTTAATCCTTCCAAATGTTGAGAATCACGAAGAACGTAGTGATTTGATGATGAACAGGACCTACTTGGTTCTTGGCGCTAAACACTTTTGTCTCAGCCGCATTATCTTGATACCTGATTATTGAACATTAACATCTATCGCTTGATAAAATGAATTAATCGTGTCATTGATATCCCAAACGGCATAAATAACATGGTATCCTTTCCTATCAGCGGGAATCTTTATTCTGTGTGTTTCTGTATCATTGACCATAAATCCTTGACCAGGAGGTAAATCTTGACCGATTGGTTGCCCTACTATGCCAATCAGTTCCATTTCGTCCATCGTTAATGGTGCATTAGGATTCCATCCAGGTTTCGTCATATAGTATCTAAAACGATTGGTCTTATGTTTTGCCGTCATCACCCATTTAAAATTATTCTCTCCTGTTGTTATATTACTTTTTACCCAACGAGTGGCTGTTTGTTCATCTAGTTTGGAATAGCTTGCTAATCCAGCTGAAGGCAACCTTCCATTTAATTGACCCGTGTCTAATAATTTAGTTGGCGCTTCAATTCCTTGGGGTGTCGTGATAATTTCTGGCTGTGAGCTGTCTTGACCAGGTCCCCATCCAAATCCGTTTGCTTCCGCATTTTTGACTCGACTGACTGGGCTATCAACATAGCCGTGTGCATAACTCTGCTGTGCATCTCCTAAAGCAAAAACACCGATCATCGTTGCGCCTACTGCAATTATGAATAACATCATTTTTTTCATGTATATCGCTCCCTTATAAGCAAAACCCTTCAAAAAACATGTAATCTTAATCAACTGAAACGTAAAATCTCCACAACATCATTTTTACTTTTTCGATAGCGACCATCAACTTTGTGCACAATTATTGTCGACATATTTATTTTAAATGAACTAGCAATTCAATAGCAACTGTCCGCCTTTTTTACTGAAAAAAACTTATAGCACTCTTATAAAAAATGTTTGTTTTTTAATTTATTATTATTGAACACCAACTATTTATAGCGGTTAACCGAGAACAGCCTTGTACACTTTTTTTAGAATGCTCAAGTACTGTTTTTTTAACTTCTTCACTTCCCCACACCTTTAAATTTATTTAAAAAACAATAAATTTTCTTAAACTTCATTGTGAGAACCGCTGCATAAATTCTATACTTCTAGCGTTAGATAAAATAACCTTGTTAGGTGAGGCTCCTATCCAAACATAGGCTATTGCGCAGAAATGTCGAAAGACACCAATGTGTAAAACAGGAATGGTCGAATTAAGGCTCTTCTAAAAATAGCTAAGAGAAATCTTTACGTTGGATAGTGCTAAAGCTCAGACGATGAGAACCGATTGGCTTGCTGTGTCCTGTTTAGTCGCAAGCGCTTATTTACGATCGATGCTGGCTTAGTCTACTCTTTCAAGGGAAAAAGAAAGGGATTCTCATGCAAACATCGAATAAAAAATTTCCACTTTATGCCCTAACAACGCTTGGTTTTACTTTCCTCACTTTGTTAGTGGCGGCTAGTCCAAATTGGTTTCAACAAATGGACGAAGCTATCTATCACATCAAATGGCAATTAAATGCCCCACTTTTAACAGCGGTCAATCTGTTAGCAAAAACAGCCACAATTGGACCAATGCTGCTATTCTTCTTATTATTGATGGTGTACCTTTTACGCAAAAAAGAAAAAATCCTAGCCTTTTGGGCTGTCAGTAACCTATTAGCTGTCGGCTTTTTAGGGAGCGTTTTTAAACATGTGGTGGGTCGGGCTCGACCAAACCTAGGCGCTTTAGCTGACCGGAGCTCTGCTAGCTTTCCCAGCGGACATTCATTATTAGCAATGGCGCTAGTCTGTACGATTTTGATCATTTTGGCCTATCTTCATATCGAAAAAACCAAAGGCATCAAAATTTTCTTACTCACTTATTTAGTTTTGATTGTGTTAGGTCGCTTAATCTTACGCGTTCATTATCCTAGTGATGTCATCGCTGGGATGCTCCTAAGTTATAGCTGGATCAACTTTTCATTTCAAATTGTTCAACGTTATTTGCCGGCACCTGAACCAGAGGAAGCAGAAGTACCGACACAACGCCGGCGCCGCCATTCTCGTAAAAGAAAAAGTTTATTCGTGGTCTTCAGTTTAACCCTTTTATTTTTAGGCACACTTTCTGTTTCGGCTTACGGCGTCAGCATGTATCGCAATTTGCAAAAAACGGCGAACACCATGTATAAACCAAGAAAATCTTCCACGAAGAGTCCCGATTTAGCCAAAGGAGAACCGGTTAGTTTCTTAATTATGGGAATTGCGAATGACTCAAAACGCAAAACCGATTACCGCTCCAACGCCTTAATGGTGGTTACAGTGAATAATCAATTACAAAAAACTACCATCACCAGCATCCCGCGCGACTACTATGTGGAAATGGCTGGCACCAATGGCGAATACAATAAAATCAATGCGGCCCACGTTTTCGGTGGTGCCGATATGCAAATCAAAACGGTTGAAAATGTCTTGCACATCCCAATCAATCATTACTTTTCAATTGATATGGATGCTATGAAGGACCTTGGCGATGCGGTGGGCGGCGTCACTGTTGACAATGCCTTTGCTTTTGACGCTGAAGGGATTCATTATCCGAAAGGCAAACAGCATTTAGGTGGCTGGGAAGCTTTACAATACGCGCGCATGCGTTACGAAGACCCTGAAGGCGACTATGGTCGTCAACGCCGCCAACGAGAAGTTTTAATCGAATTAACCAACAAGCTACTTTCTTTTAACAGCTTGCTAAAATATCAAGAAATTCTGGACGTAATCGGCGAACATGGAGAAACCGACTTGTCCTTTGACCAAATGATGGCGATGCTAAAAAAATACACCCCCGCACTAAAAACGATTGAAACCGATCAATTAAAAGGCTACGATTACACTGGCGATGGCGTGACAGGGATTGAAGGTATTTCTTATCAACTTGTGGAAGAGAGTGAACGCCAACGTGTCGAAAATGCCATCAAAGAACAAATGAACCTCTCTACGAAAGACACTGAACAATCGCAATAACGACTAAAAAGCAGCGCCCCTTAATGAAAGGGGCGCTGCTTAACTTTGCCTAGTTAGACGGTCATTTCAAAAATATTAATTTTTGTCACCGTTCTTAAACGGTTTGACAATAGAAAAAGATGTTTCCGCATCGCTTTCTTTTTTTATTATAGCACAATTACCTGAAAAAATATATTGGAAACTAATTATTTTTTTGTTTCGCATGGTATAATCTATGTGTAGAGAAGTTATGGCGGTGGCTATCCAATCTGAAAGAGAGGTGATGCGTATGCACGTATTTCCGAAATTTAGAGAAAGGAGAGGCCTTTTGTCAGCATATGAAACAATTCAGACGATCCTAGGGTTTGGTATGTTTACCATTGCTTTGATTGCGCTGATTGTGAAATTGCTTAAAAATGACAATAAAAAATAACCGTCAACTTTGACCAAGTACGGTTATTTTTTGTAACTAAAAAGGTCACCGTCTTAAACGGCTCTACATCAGAGAGGTATGTTGAAGCATATCTCTCTTTTCCTTTTCATTATAGCACATTTTCCCGAAAAGTACGAATAAATTTATCGTTAATCTTCGGAATCCTAAAGGTTGTTAAAGAAGACAAGAAAAAATAACCGTCTACTTTGACCAAGCACGGTTATTTTTAAATAATTAACATGGTCACCGTCTTAAACGGCTCTACATCAGAGAGGTATGTTGGCGCATACCTCTCTTTTCATTGCTATTATAGCACATTTCTCTAAAAAAATATATTGTAACCTGAATATTTATTAGGTATTCATGATATACTATAAGAGTAGAGAAGTTAACACGGTGGCTATCTAATCTGAAAGTGAGGTGGTGCGTATGAGCGTACTTCCAAAATTTACAGAAAGGAGAGGCCTGTTGTCAGCATATGAAACAATTCAGACAATTCTTGGGTTTGGTATGTTTACCATTGCTTTGATTGCACTGATTGTGAAATTGCTTAAAAATGACAATAAAAAATAACCGTTTACTTTGACCAGTACGGTTATTTTTAAATAATCCAAAAAGTCACCGTCTTAAACGGCTCTACACTAGAGAGGTATGTTACAGCATATCTCTCTTTTCAATGCTATTATAGCACAACGACCATCAAAAGACCATCAATAAAAATGCCCGAGCCTTAGAAAAATAAGAGGCTCGGGCATTTTTATTTTAGGGGCCAGTCACTAAATTCCACGTGACGGCGGCTTGGTATTGTTGGCCAGCCATACCTTGGTTGGCTGGCACTTCTAGTTTGATGTTAGCAAACGTGAAGTCTAGTTGGTAAACGTCACTGCCTGTGAACTGTTGGTTTGCGACCACCGCTGTTGCGGTATTGTCGGCGGTTAAAGTCACGGTGCTGGTCTTGCCAAGTGGTGTCCTGGTTTCTGTTGGTTGGTTGTAATCGGTAAAGCTTGCAGCAGCGGCCGTTCCTAGCAACAAGCGGGTCGTTGTTGGCAAGCTGTCTGTGGCTGATTTCGGTTGTGACAGCTGGGCCGTTAAACTCCAATTGGCTTGGCTAGTATTCAGGCGTAAATAAGGGTTGCGAGTGCCATTGCCGTAGTAATCTGCGGCCTTCTTCAAACCATATTGTTGCTTACTTCCTGAAATTGCTAGTTTACCAAAATCAAATGTCGGGGTACTAATAAAGCCGTCGCCGTCAGGGCTCGTAATTTCTTGATCTAAATCTTTAATACGGACCGTATCTTTGGCGGTTAAGCTGCCAAAGTTGCCCGTTACCTCAACATCAGCGGTTAAAACTTGACCAGGTTGACCGGTCACGGTGGTTCCTAATATGTTCATTTTTAATTGACCGCCAGCTGGTAAAGGCTGATCCAACGTGATGGACACTCCTGCACCGGTCGTCCATTGTTCTTTGGTGACAGGAAAGGCTTTGGTGTTTTGACCCGTTCCTTGTACAAATATCGTGTTGGGTGCGCCGATGCCAGCCGCCCAAGTTGCCGTTGGCTTGATTTTAATGGTGGTTAACGGCGCTTCGCCTGTGTTCTTCAGTAGCGCCTCCCAGTAATCCATTGTGGCGCCATTTTCGATTATGTCAACGGCACCTGTTAACGTTAGTTCCGCGGTGGGAATCGCTTCTTGGTACACAGCGGTCATGTCGTCCTCATCATTAAAAGTTGGTGTAAAACTTGGGGTCGTTGTCGTCTTTAATGTTGCTGGCTTGGTTTTGCCTTTAAACCAGCCTTGGAAGATATAGGTTTTTTCACCAGCTTGGTAGATTTTCGGTAAAGCTTTTGCGGCAGTGTAGACATAGTTTTCACTGTCCATCACTAGCTGGTTTCCTTGTGTAAAGCCAGTTGGTGGCGTGATTTTTGCGCCACTTTCGTCTACAAAATGTTCTGTGACCCGCCGATTTTCTAAGTAATAATAAATGGTGCCATCGGGGGTCGATAAATTATAGTTGCCCCCAGCAGTTCCTGAATAGATACTCATTGAGTAAAGTGTCTTCGTGGTGTCCCACGTCCAATAAGAACGGCGGGCAGTATAGCGCGTAGCACTTTTTTGGGTCAAGTTATACGCAGTGGTCCCCACTAAACTACTAACAATATTGTCGGGGTTTTCGATGCCACGGCGCACTTCATTTGGCACTGGATACTTGGTTTTATCCCCGGTATACGTAGTAGTTGGTTTAATCGAAATCGTCTGGTAATACTTAGGAATTTCAACACTCACTTCTTGTGGGCCATAAGTTACGATTGTCCCATCGTCTGGGCGTGTATAGACTTTTTGCGGGATAGCTAATTTCTTTAATTGACTTGCTGGCATATCGATTCCATCAATTGTGGGAAAAGTCGTCATTTCCCCTGTGGCTCCGTCACTTTCACCCATGGTCGCACTTAGCTTAAACTTGGCGGGATTAATCAAGTTTCCTTGCTCATCAACATAGCCGAACAAAGCTTCTCTCGCTGGCAACGTATAGGTTTTCATCACTGCTTCTTCATAGACCACATGCAAATCGTCATTGTCATCATAGGTCACCGCATAACTAGGCGTTTTGGTGGTTTCCAATGTGCTAGGTTTTGCATTCCCTTTGTACCAACCTTTAAATAAATACGTCTTCCCATCACTGCCTGTGTAACGTTCAGGCAAGGTGCCTTCTTGGGTAAAAGTAAAATCCTCCCCTGTCACAATGGTTTTCTTATCCTGCGTAAAACCTTCTGGCGCAGGAATCGCCCCGCCTGCGGGATTCTCAAATTTTTCCGTGACACGCCGCTTGGTTAAATAATAATACACAGGACCCGCTGTTCCTCGTCTTTGGTGCGAACTAGTTGGACCGCCGACATCTCCATAAAAATAGGTCAGTGCATACGTAACGCCTCCTGGTGCCGTAGCTACCATATATTTAAACGTCTTTTTAGGACCAAACGTCAGCTTATTGGGCATTTTTTCATTGGTTAACTCTAATTCCGTCTCCGCATTGGCGCCCACATAGTTCGTCACTTTGCCCCCAACGTTCGCAAAAACCGTTGGCACTGGATATTGCGTAGTGTCTCCTGTATAAAACGTACTTGGTCGAATGTCCAGGCTTTGATACTCCTTAGGAATAGTAAACGACACTTCAGAAACGCCATAAATGTTACTTGGATCCCGATTGTTGGTATCATATTTAAAAGCTGGTGACGTTGGAATAGACAGTAACTTTCCGCCATTCACAGTGGTGGGCTCAAGGGGGGTTCGTTGTAATTTCTCTTCATAAAACGAAAACGAAGAAAGGTTGACCGCCATCGTAATTCGGTCGGGATCAAACAACGTCCCGTCTTCCTCCACAAAGAAAAAGGGAATCTCGCGCCCTTCCACAGAAGAATAACCAATCGCTCGAGAAGCAATTCTTGCCGTTTCCTGCGGCGGCACTGTTTTCGCTTCACTAGCGACCGTTGCCTGTGACTCTTCGGTTGTTTGTGTCGTCTGGCTCGCTTCGTCACTAGACTGAGATGTTGCTACTCCTTGCTCCGTCGCCTCAGTAATCGTTTCCGCTAACACAGTCACACCAACCACTGAATCCATGAACAAAGAACAACTTAACCCAACAACTAGCCATCTTTTCCAATTTACTCGCTTCATCTTGCTCCTTCTTTCTATGTAAAAATTCAATCTATAGTCTCTATAAAGTCCTTTCTTAATCAGTATCCTGTTATTATCGATACTGATAACTAGCATTTTTTTATTTATTTTACCAAAGAACACACCGCTTGAAATTTCAAATTTTGACATATTGAGTGCCGTTTTTTAGTGATTCCTATCCTTTCAAGGCTGAGCGCCTCTGTTCCCTTTGAAAACAAGTGTTATTTTAGCGAAAATCAAGGATTTAAACGCTCTTTTGATGAACTCCAACTGTTTTTTCCTTAATATTTAAACCAAAAAGCTCAAAATGTTAGTGATAACCACTAACATTTTGAGCTTTTCTCATGATAACTTAACTATTTTAAGGACCTGTAACTAGGTTCCATGTAACTGCGGCCTTGTATTGTTGCCCTTTAACACCTTGATTGGCTGGCACTTCAAGTTTGACATTATTGAAGGTGAAGTCCAACTGGTAAACATTACTACCTGTGAATTGCTTGTTGGCAATAATACTCGTTGCTGTGTTGTTGGCTGTTAAGCTAATGGCACTCGTGGTACCGACCGTATTTTTCAACTCGGTTGGTTGATTGTAATTGGTAAAGCTAGAGACAGGCGCCGCCCCTAATAATAAGCGGGTCGCTGTAGGCAAGCTGTCTGTCGCTGATTTTGGTTGCGACAGTTGCGCTGTTAAGCTCCAATTTGGTTGAGTTTTCTTAATTCGGACATACGGATTGCGTGTGCCGTTGCCGTAGTAATCCGCGGCTTTTTTCAAGCTGTGTTGTTGCTTACTTCCTGCAACGCCCACTTGACCGAAATCAAAGGTTGGTACACTAATGAAGCCTTCGGTCGTTGGTGTGACTACTTCTTGATCATTTGGACGAATTCTCACGAAGTTATCCACTGCACGATCTTTAATACCACCAAATACTACAACTTCTGCTTTCAAAACAGTGTTTGGTTTCCCTGTTGCGCGAGTTGTGAAAG